>DASWBF010000146.1:0-1844 GCA_036390735.1 Mycobacterium sp.
GATTCCAGCCGTCGGCCAGCCGCTGCGCGGCGTCGCGGCGCCCAGATGCCAACGTGCCGGCGATCTCCCGCGTCGCATGCGCGTGCAGATGCGCGCGGTAGCGGGCATAGTCGGCGGCCGAGTCCTTGCTCACCATGAACGGCCAGTCGCTCGACACCGTGAGCAGCGTCTCTCGCAGGATCTGATCGGCGACGAAGTCACGGGCGTGCGGCGAATCGGTCTGCTCCAGCGCCTTGTCCACCGTCGTCAACGCGGTGTCGACCACCTCGGCGTTCAGCTGCACCAGATCGGCCACCTGCTCGCCGGCCCACACCTGCCAGTCCTTGCCGGAACCCCAAGAGCTGGGCGGCAATTGGACGGGTGCGCCGACGAACCCGGCGGCCGCAGCGTCGCTTAGCGTGCCGATCCGCACGCCTGCGGCAGGCAGTGCCCGCAGCACGCGCTCCAGCCACATCGGCCCCTCGTACCACCAGTGGCCGAACAGCTCCGTGTCGAACGCGGCGATGACATGCGCTGGCCTGCCGAGCCGTTCGGTTTCGGAGACGAGGCGCTGACGGACGATGTCGACGAAATCGGCGACGTGGCCGTTCACCGCCCGCTCTGCGCGCGCTGGGTCGTACGGCGCCTTGTCGTCCGAGGGGACGTTGCGTCCGGTCACGCGGGCCGGCTTGAGTCCGGTGTGGTGGTCAAGGGTGTGGAAGTCGCGGTACGCGGCGTGGCCGGGGTAGCCGGACTTCGGTGACCACACCCGGTAGCTCACAGCCAGGTCGCGGCCGAACGCGACGACATCGGACCCGTCGACCGGCCGGCCAAGCGCGGTGTCGCCATGCAACGACGGACCATCGACCATGAAGTGCCGGATTCCCGCTGCGGCGTAATCGTTTTCCATGCCCGGCGCGTACGCGCACTCCGGCGCCCAGATGCCCGCGGGGGTATGAGCGAAGCGTTGCTGCGCGTCGGCCAGTCCCTCGCGCAGCGCGAACTCGCGCAGCCGCGGGTTCAGCAGCGGCTGGAAAGGGTGGGCCAGCGGACCGCCGAGCAGTTCGATAGCGCCGGTGTCGATCAGTTCGCGCAGCAGCGGGCTGGCGCCGTGTTGCCACAGCGTCGCGAAATCGTCCAGCGCCTCGCCGGCCTCGGCGTACTCGCGAATCCCGAACTCCCGCAACGGGTTAGGTAGTGTGGTGGCCTCCAGCGCACGCAGCTGCCAGTTGGCCAGCCAGTGGTGCATGCCGTCAAGGCAGTACGGGTCGTCGAGCTGGGCGGCCACCACCGGGGTGATGCCCAGCGTAAGCAGGCCCTGGCGGTCTTCACTCGCCAACCGCCGCAGCACCCGCATCAGCGGCAGGTACGCGGCAGACCACGACTGGTACAGCCACTCCTCACCGACGGGCCAGCGGCCGTGGTGGGCCAGCCACGGCAGATGGGTGTGCAGGACCAGGGTGAACATGCCCGGTGTGTTTTCGGTCACGGCCGCACCGCGATCGCCACCAGATCCAGGCTGTCGTCGATATCGCGATCGGAGGTCAGCTCGAAGTCATCGACGGTCACCGACGCCACGTCGGTGAGCAACTCCGCCGGCCAGGGGGCGTCGGCCAACACGCGCTGCACCTGCGCGTCGATGATCGAGCCGCCGTGCTTCGCGTCCAAAGCGACCAGCCGCGAACCATGGAACACCCCGGCTATCGATTCAACTGTGAAGCCGCCGCCGGCCAGCAACTCCGTCAGCTCAGAAGCGTTGAGCTCCCGCGTGTGGAACGGGTTGACCGGAGTGTCGCTGCCGGGGGTGAACGTGATCCTGTTCGGCGTCGACATCAGCAGCAGGCCGCCCGGCCGCAACACCCGCA
>DASWBF010000147.1:0-5257 GCA_036390735.1 Mycobacterium sp.
CTCAGGCAGATCCCCGCCGACCGAGGTGACGTTGAGCACCCAGCCGCGGCCGCGTTCGCGCATTCCCGGAATGGCCAACTGGGTCAGATGCAGCGGCGCCAGCACGTGCATCTCGATCATCAGGCGCACCCGCCGCTCCGGGACGGTGTCGAGCGGACGCAGGACTGTCACGGCGGCATTGTTGACCAAAATGTCCGGTGCCCCAACGCGTTCGACCACCTCGCCGAAAAGCCGGTCCCGATGCTCAGGCTGTGACAGATCGGCTTGCATGGCGATCGCCGAGCCGCCGTCGCCGGTGATCTCGTCGAGCGTCTGCCGCAGCGACCCGTGATATTTCGGGTCGGGGTCCATGGTGCGTGCGGTCAGCGCGACGGTGGCTCCTTCGCGGGCCAACCGCTGCGCGATCGCCTTGCCCAGGCCCCGGCTGCTGCCGGTCACCAGCGCGACCTTGCCGACGCACCTTCCTGTACTCATAACCAGAGACGCACGTTACCGTCAGAGGCGTGGAACTGTCTGGTGTTGGGGTATGGAGTTCGCAACTGCGCTACGGCGACCAGGCCGAGGCGGCCGAGGCGGCAGCGGAACTCGAGGAGCTCGGGTATTCGGCGCTGTGGATTCCCGACGTCGGCGGACCGGTGCTCGACTCGGTGCAGCACCTGCTGCGCTCCACCCAGCGGACCGTGATCGCCACCGGCATCCTCAACCTTTGGATGCACGAGCCGGCCGACGTCGCGAGTTCCTATGCATCGCTGACGGCGGCCCACGGCGACCGGTTCCTGCTGGGTATCGGTGTCAGCCATGCACCACTCATCGATTCCAAAGAGCCCGGTCGGTACCGCAAACCGCTGGCGGCGACGCGGTCGTTCCTCGACGGGCTGGACAGCGCGGAAAGGCCGGTGCCCGTCGACCGGCGTGTGCTCGCCGCGCTGGGCCCCAAGATGCTGGAGCTGTCGGCCACCCGTGCGGCGGGAGCCCATCCCTACCTGGTGACGCCCGAGCACACGGCGAGCGCCCGCGAGACGTTGGGGACCGGGCCGCTGCTGCTGCCGGAGCAGACGGTCATCCTGTGCGACAGCCGCGACGTTGCCCGGCCCATCGGGACAGAGTGGCTGCGGTCCTACCTGGCGTTGCCGAACTACGCGAACAACCTTCTGCGCCTTGGCTTCTCCCCTGACGAACTGTCCTCGGTGAGCGACCGGCTGTTCGACGCGATCATCGCCTGGGGAGACGAGGACGCGATTGTGCGCAGGGTGCGAGAGCACCAGGAGGCCGGCGCCGACCACGTCTGCATCCAGGCATTGGAAGCCGACCCCAGGGCATTCCCGCGTGAACAGTGGCGTCGCCTCGCCGCTGCGCTGCACTAAACGTCAGGCGTCGCCGTACCGAGCGATCAAGCCCTCGATGTCGTGCGCGGCGTCACGCAATTGCCCACCGAGGCGCCCAATAGCCGGGCCGCTGAGCGGACCGAACGGGATCGCATTGACCGACATCGTCACGACGCCATCGGCATCGAAGACCGGGGTCATGACCGTCGCGATGTCGTGCTCGCCCCGCGCCAGTTCCGTGTCGAGGAAGTCGACGACGGTGACATCGGCGATCGTGGCGGCCAGCCGGGTCGTGACGACGTCGACGTTTCCGTCGCCGCTGAGCGCCTGCAGGGCGGTGTGCACGCGAAGCCACTCGGGACTGAGCCGTTCGACGGCGAAGCCGCGGCGGCGGATGTCGGCGAGCACCTTGCCCATCCGCGCCCGGAACTTCGAGCTTGCGGTACCGAGCCGGTTGAGCCATGCCTGCTGTGCTGACTCGCCGCCCCACGCGACGAATTCCCGGCCGAACGGCGCCACCAGCGGCACCGTGAACCCGGGCCGGATCGGCGCGCCGGTCAAGCTGTCCCCGACCACATCCACCACGACCAACGCTGTGCCGTCCCGCCGGACGAGCAGCACCTGCATGTCGATCGCGTCGGCGAGTTCGATCAGCCGAGTGCGGAACAACCGGGCCGCGCTGCCCGCCGGCCGGGCCAGCGCCGCGATCGCCGGTCCCCATGCATAGCCGCCGGTCTCCGGGTCGCGGACGACCCAGTCGTGCGAGGCGAGCGTCGACAGGATCGCATGCCCGGTGGCACGGCTGATGCCGAGCACGCGCCCGATCTCGGCGAGCGTGAACGCGCGGTGAGGTTCCGCGCCCAAGAGTTGCATCACGGCGACGACCCGGTCCGTCGGCGGGGACGGCGATTGACGGCCCTGGGCGCCAGCCGCTACCGTAGGTGTCATATTCTCGAATACTATGTCGATTATTCGACGCACGCAATGCATGGAGTTGTGATGGGTGCTGTTCATCGCGAGCGGCCCGGCGCCGACGACCTGGCGGCAGCCACCGGTGCTCCCGCGATACCCCTCGGCGACGACATCTGGATGTCGCCGGGAGTTTCGAATTCCTACGCCGTAGGCACCGAGGACGGCCGCGTCATCATCAACGCCGGAGTGGTGTTCGAAGGGTCCCCGCACCGGCAGGCGTTCGCAGATGTTCCGGGCCCGACCCGACGCGTCGTCGTCACCCAGGGCCACGCCGATCATTGGGGCGGCATCGGATCTCTGCGAGACCCCGATACCGACGTCGTCATGCACTCCAACTACCGCTACTGGCGCGACGACAACGAGCGGCTCGCTGGATACCGGATGCGCAACACCTCGTTCGCCTTCCACAAGTTCACCGACGCGTTCCTGGAGCACTTCAAGACCATCGATCCCGCCACGATCGACTTCTCCTTTCCCGAGCCCGCGGTGACCTTCGACCAGCACCTCGAGTTCGAGGTCGGAGGTCGCCGTTTCGTGCTGACGTGGACGCCGGGCGGTGAGACGACGGACGCGCTGGTCGTGTGGCTGCCCGATGACCGAATCTTGTTCACCGGCAACCTGTTCGGGCCGCTGTTCGGGCACGTACCCAACTTGATGACAATCCGCGGCGACCGGTACCGCGACCCCGTGCTGTACATCGAGTCGCTCAACACCGTGCTCTCGTTCGCTCCGCAACGCATCATCACCGGTCACTTCGATCCGATCGAGGGCGCCGACCGAATCGCGGAAGAGGTCACAGCGATGCGTGATGCGATGCAGTCGGTGCACGACCAGACCGTCGAGGGGATGGTCGCCGGAACCGACGTGCACACGCTGATGCGTGACGTCCGGATTCCGCCGCATCTCGACGTCGGTGAGGGCTACGGCAAGACCTCCTGGAACGTCCGCGCCATCTGGGAGATGTATGCCGGCTGGTTCTATCACCGCTCCACGACCGAGCTGTATCACGTTCCGCCGACCGCGATTTCGGGTGACCTCATCGAGGCTGCAGGCGCTGATCGGCTTATCGAAGCCGCGAAGGCGCGGCTGAGCCGCGATGAGCCGCTGGAGGCGCTGCACCTGACCGACATCGTTCTCGGCGTCGACGCCGGCAACACCGACGCTCGAACGGTTGCCGTTGCAGCGCACGAAAAGCTACTGGCAGGCAAGCAGAACTTCTGGGAGAAAGCGTGGCTGCGCAACACCATCGAGGAGCTGAGGACGACACCATGAACACCGCCAACTTCGACTTCAGCGGCGCCAATGTCTTGGTCACAGGCGGAACCAGCGGCATCGGCAACGCGATCGCGCGCTCGTTCGCCGACTCGGGCGCCACCGTCACCATCACTGGCACCCGCGCGGCGACGGCCGACTACGACGACGACCTCAGCGCGTTCACGTACCGGCGGTGCCAGATCGCCGACCCAGCGTCAGTCGACGCCCTCGTCGAGTCACTCGGCGATCTCGACGTCCTCGTGAACAACGCCGGCGGTCCTTATCCCGGCGGACAAGACGAATGGGATCCGGACGGCTATTCCGCCTCGGTCACCCAGAACATGTTCGGGCCGATGCGGCTCACTATGAGGTGTCATGACCGGCTGAAAGCCAGCACCGCCTCGGGCGGCGCGAGTGTCGTGACCATTCTCTCGATGTCGGCGTTCCGATCGGCGATCTTCGTGCCGGGCTACGCGTCGTCGAAAGCCGGCCTTCTCGCATTGACGATGAACCTCTCCCGACGCTGGGCCGGGGACGGCATCCGCGTCAACGCGGTCGCACCCGGGTTGATCGACACGCGAATGACCAATCCCGCGTTGAGCATTCCCGAAGTCACGGATGTGGAAATCGGATTCCACACTCCGCTGGGTCGATGGGGCACCCCGCAAGACTGCATGGGCGCGGTGCTGTTTCTGTGCAGCGACTCCGCCTCCTTCATCACCGGTACCAGCATCGCCGTCGACGGCGGATACCTGACGGTCTGAACGAAGCGAGGAAATACCAAGTGAGCGAATGCGATTCCGTCTCGACCCCGGACGATGTCCTGACGTTGGCCCAACAGCGCACCGGGCTGACCGACGTCGACTCCGACTCGTGGCGCCCGGGCCTGGCCATCCTGCTCGAGGAACTCAACACGTCGTCGGTGGTCACACCCTCCGGGCGCGATCATCAAATCGATAGCTACGTCAAGGCGCTCAGCAACCGGCTGCAGGTGCACGACTATGTGCGGCGAAATCCGGACGTCCTCGACGAGAAGATCGAGCATCCGTTGGTGACTCTGGGGATGCCACGCACCGGCACCACCGTCATCAGTTACCTGCTCGACCAGGATCCCGCGCGACGGTCCCTGCTGCACTGGGAATGTGTGCATCCGGTACCGCCAGCCACGACGGAGACGCTGCGCACCGACCCTCGGTGCGTGGCCCTGCTCGAGGAGCAGAAGCAGATCATCAAGTTCGTCAAAGAGGCGAACATGCCGATGGTGCACTGGGAGGATGCGGACGGCCCGACTGAGGACATGTTCATCCACAACGCTGATTTCAAAGCGCTGTCGTGGGACGCGTGGTCACCGACGGCCAGATACGCCGATTGGCTCATCAACGAAGCCGACATGACCAGCACGTATGAGTATCAGAAACGGGTGCTGCAGGTGTTGCAGTCGAAAGCCCCCGGCATTTGGAGTTTGAAGATGCCGTCGCACTCCGTGCACATCGAGGCGCTACTCAAGGTATTCCCGGATGTTCGGATGGTCTGTGCGCATCGCGACCCGTACAAGGCGACCGGCTCCCTGTGCAACATGTGGATGGTGCCACAGAAGATGGCGATGAACGAAGCCGACGTCGACCGAAACGCGTTGGGCCGCAAGGCGATGATGCAGATGAAAGCACACGTCGAGCGTCCGCTTCGGGCCCGCGAGCGCATCGGTG
>DASWBF010000148.1:0-10127 GCA_036390735.1 Mycobacterium sp.
CCGCCGCAGCCGCGCCATTGCCGGGCTCTGCCATGAACTCACCGCCACCCAAACCCGCTACCCCGGCACCGACCTCAAGATCAAATACAGCGTCAAAGGCCACGACATCACATAAACGATCCCACTATGTCGGGAGTCCTGAGCCCGCCCCACGACCCTACAACCCATCCGAGCCAATCACTTGACACAGAGAGGCGCCGCAGAGTCGACGAAAGACGCAAGAGCGCCCGTCTCAGTCCTTCAGCACGTGCCGGGTGCGGTCGTCGCGAACCGGCACGCCGTTGCGCCCGGCGATGTCTTGCGAGTACAGCCCTAACGCATACGCCACGCCGGGGCCATTGATGCCCAGCGCGGTCCGGTTGATCTGCTGCAACGTGTCGGTTGGCTTGTGGTAGTTGGGGTCGAACGGCTGGTCCGCCTTGCCGCCCCACAGCTCCGCCTGCTCGGCGCTCATCTTCTCTTCGGCACCGGAGAACAGGCCACCCGACGGAATTCCAGCCTTGGTGAAGCCGTCATAGTCGGAGCGCCCGTCGAAAGACGTGTCCTCGGCGGTCTTTCCGGCATTAGTCAGGTAGGAGACCAGCGTCCGCTCGATGCCGGCCGATCCCTCCGGCACCCGCGGCGTGCTCTCGTCGGGTCCCTGTGCTGACGATTGATCGCCGTCGTACGTGAAATAGCCGGGGTTCGGCGAGGCGATCATGTCGAAGTTCATATAGAGCGCGATGTCTTTGAGCCCGTCGGCGTCGAGGGACTCGATGTAGTTCATGGACCCGATCAAGCCGGCCTCTTCGGCCCCCCAGAACGCGAACCGGACGGCGTTCTGGATCGGCGGTGAGCTACCCATCTGCACCGCCGTTTCGAGCACCGCCGCCACTCCGGACCCGTTGTCGTTGATGCCGGGGCCCTCCGGCACGCTGTCCAGGTGCGCTCCCGCCATCACCACGTTCTGCGTGGAACCGGTCTTGGTTTGCGCTATCACGTTGCGCGCCTTGATGTTTGTCACCTTTGCGTCGACCTTGATCGCGGTCGGCCCCGGCTGGGTTCTCAACTTGGCCCCGTCGGCCTTGCTGACGCCGATCACCGGAATCTTGACTTCTGTCCGAGCGCCCAGGGTGGCGCTCATCTTCTCTTCGTCCACGTTGTCGGCGACGATCAGCGCCACCGCCCCTCGCTGCGCTGCCGCCTCCTCCTTGCTGGAGAACTGGCAGTAGCCGCGATCGATCAGCACTACCGCACCGGAGACCGGCAGCCCGTCGTAGTCCGACGCGGAGCACCCCGGGGTGTCGTCGCCCGGTGGACCGGGCGCGACGATTAGCGGACCGCTGACCCCGCCCGGCCCGGTACCCACGGAGTACTCGAGCACCTGCGCGGAAACCGTTGCGCCGTTGACGGTCAGCGATACCGGGCCCGGATCGAACTTACGGAAATCGAACTCCGGGATCTGCACGTCAAAACCTTTGACACGCAAGGTTTTCGCGACGTAATCGAGGCTGGCATCGTAACCGGGGCTGCCAACGGCCCGGTTGCCGCCGTTCGCGTCGGCGATCTGCTGCAGCTGCTCCAGGTGCGCGAACATCGCGTCGGTGGTGACCTTCTCACGCAGCGACAGCGCGTAGTCCGCGGCCGCCGGCGCGGTCCGCCGCTCCTCGCGATTGTCGCGCGAACATCCCACGAGCGCAGCGAGCAGCGCCACCACGCTCAGCAGCGCGGCTGCCGTCCTGCATCTTCGCCACACCGCGCAAACCTTAGCCGCCGGCATCAGGGATCGCGCCGATTGATCACGAACACCGCGGCCAAGTAGATCGCCGCGACGACAGCGGTGAAGTACAGCAGCGAACCCAGCGGTCCCCACGATGGCGGGAAGGCCCCGAACCACGGCACCCCGGTGAACGCCCACGCGTTCGCGAACGGCAACAGCGGGCCCACGTGCTCTCCGATGCGCGGCATCGAACCCAGCAGCGGTTCGATCACGAACGGCATCAGCAGCAGCACCGCGATCACCGCGGCCGCGTACCGCAGCAGTACCGCGAGGCCGACGGCCAGCACCGCCCCCAATGCGGCGTACAACCCAACCGCCCCCACAGGGCGCCACGCCTCCGCGTGCGTCAGTGGTAATCGAGCGCCGACCTGCCCGTTGGCCAGCGCCCGCGCCACCAACAGCGACGCGATCACCATTCCTGCGGCGGAAACGCCCGCGAAGACGGCCGTGATCAACGCCTTGGCGCCCAGCACGCGCGAGCGGTGCGGGGTGGCCATGAAGGTCGTGCGAATCATCCCGGAACGGTATTCGCCGGTGATCGTCATCGCCGCGAGGATCATCAGCACCGGCACGGCGAAGGTGACCACGCCGACTGCGGCCCGCTCCGGGGGCAACGGCTCATCGGACAGGGTCGCCGCAGGCTGAAGCGCCGCGATGCCCAGGCTGAGCATCGCCGCGATCACCGCCGACCAGATCGGTGATCGGGTGGTCGACAGCTTGATGCGCTCGGCCGCAACCGTCATGACGGGACGCCGCTCGCCCGGTAGTCCACGCTGTCGTCCGTCAGCTTCATGTAGGCCTCCTCCAGCGACGCGCGCTGCGCACTGAGCTCATGAAGGGTGATGCGGTGACCGGCCGCCAGCTCGCCGACCTGTTCGAGGCTGCCGCCGCTGACCAGCAGCGCCACTTCGTCGCCGTCCACCTGCATACCGGCGGCCGTCAGCACGTCGCGCAGCGTGCCCGATTGCGGGCTGCGGACCCGGACGGTGTCGGCGCCGTACCGGCTCACGAATTCGCTCATCGTGGTCGCCGCGATCAGCCTGCCTCGCCCGATCACGACGAGCTGGTCGGCGGTGTTCGCCATTTCGGCGAGCAGGTGGCTGGAAACGAACACCGTGCGGCCCTGGTCGGCCAGCGTCCGCATCAGCGTGCGCACCCACCGGATTCCCTCCGGGTCGAGGCCGTTGACCGGTTCGTCGAAGAGCAGCACCGGCGGGTCGCCGAGCAGCGCCGCCGCGATGCCCAGCCGCTGCGACATGCCCAACGAGAACGTCCCGGCCTTCTTGCCGGCCACCTCCGTCAAGCCCACCATGGCAAGCACTTCGTCCGCGCGGCCGGCCGCCAGCCGGTTGCTGGCCACCATCCAGCGCAGATGGTTGCGCGCCGTCCGGTTGGGGTGCACCTGTTTCGCGTCCAGCAGCGCACCGACCGTGCGCAGTGGGTGGGGCAGGTCGTGGTAGCGGTGGCCGCCGATGGTGGCGGTCCCGGCGGTCGGCCGGTCGAGGCCGAGGATCATGCGCATCGTGGTGGACTTGCCTGCGCCGTTGGGCCCGAGGAAGCCGGTGACGACGCCGGGTTCGATCGTGCACGTCAGGTCGTCGACGGCGCGGGTGGAACCGAACGTCTTGGTCAGCCCGCGCAGTTCGATCACGGCGCCCATGATGGCAGGCCGTCGCTGACCTGTGCCGTCACCAGCTCGGCGACCGCCCGCATCCCGGCCGCGTTGGGGTGCATCGGCGCAGGCCGGCGGGGCCACGGCAGGTGAAAGCGCGTCGTCCACGGATCCGACGACCACGCGTGGTGCGCGCGGCTCGCCTCGCCGGCTTTGACGAGTTCGCACCCGGTTGCGTCGGCGGCTTCTGCGGTCAGCCGCTCCAGCGTCGTGGCGATGTGGCGGCCGAGGTCGGAGTCGGCATTCGACAGCGGCGACGCGCTCCGTCCGGCCGGCGGTAGCACGGTCAGGTAGTCGACGAACAGCACCCGCGCCTGCGGCGAGCGTCGCCGGATCGTGTCGCCGACCTCCCGCAGCGACTCGGCGACGTCATCGAGTGCGTCGTCGCGGGCGGCCCGGTCGCGCAGGTTGCGGATCCGGCAGCCCAGCACAGGCACCCACTGGGCCGGCCACGGCAGGCACGCGAGCGTGAGCAGCGGTATGTAGCCGACGTCGTTGCCGCCGATTGTTACGGTGACCAGAATCTCCGAACCGTCGAGCGCATCGACCTGCGCGGGCGCGCCGAACTGCTTGTCGCGCAGGACATGTGCGGTCGTCGCGCCCGAGTACGTCACGTCCACCAGATCGACGCCCAGCTGGGTGGCGACCAGGTGCGGATAGTTGCGCGCCGAGCGTCCGGACGGCCACGGCGCGCCGCCCGCGCGGGGTGTGATTCCGGGGCCGGCCGCCATCGAACTGCCCAGCGCGACGTAGCGATCCGTCATGTGCGCCATTGTGCCTACCGCAGCACGACGGTAACCGGGCAGCCGACGCCCGCGCGCGACTCAACCGCGCGTCGGCCGTGACGAGAGCACAGCCCAGGGTTTCGGCCAGCGCCACGTAACTCGCGTCATAGGAAGAAAGGTTGTCGCGCAGCTCCCAGGTGCGGCCGAGCAGCGGATGGATCGCATGACGAATCACAGCCAACTTGCGCCACGCGCCGAGGGCAGCCAGCACGGCGGGATTTCGGCTGTGGATTGCCGCGAGCTTGTGTCGGTGGGCGGGGATATTATTCGCTCATGCGTTCGAACGCGGTGTTGGATCGGGACGGGGTGTTGGCCGTCGTCGAGCGCTATCGCGGGGCGGTCACCGAGTTGGTGAACCTGCCGTTGGACGCGCTGGGGGTGGCTGATCTGTTCGCGGTGCTCGACGCCACCGAAACCGGCCGCTGCCAAACCCCGGTGATCGAGCACCAGGCCATCAACCGCATCGCCGCGCAGGCCACCCCCGAGCAGATCGGCAGATCGCTGAAGAAGACGCTGGCCGCCCGGCTGCGCATCCGGCCCGGCGAGGCGCGCCGGCGCATCGCCGACGCCGAGATGCTGGGCGCGCGCACCACGATCACCGGCGAACCGCTGCCGGCGCAGTGGCCCGCCACCGCCGCCGCCCAGCGCGCCGGACAGATCAACACCGCCCAGGTGGCCGAGATCGGCCGCTTCTTCCACCACCTGCCCAGCTGGGTGGATGAGTCCGCCCGAGCCAGGGCCGAGGCGGATCTGGCCGAGCAGGCCACCAAGTTCGGCCCCGACGAACTCCGCGTGTTGGCCGACAAGCTGGCCGATTGTTTGAACCCGGACGGCACCTTCACCGACGAGGACCGGGCGCGGCGGCGCGGCATCACCATCGGGCGCCAAGACATCGACGGGATGTCGAAGATCACCGGCTGGCTGACCCCCGAAGCCCGCGCCAGCCTGGATGCGGTGCTCTCCAAGTGGGCGGCCCCGGCGATGTGCAATCCCGCCGACGAATCACCCACCGTGGACGGGCGCCCCTCCGAACAGGCCATCAACAGCGACATGCGCTCCCCGGCCCAGCGCAACCACGACGCGCTGGCCGCGATGTGCCGCAGCACCTTGGCGTCCGGACAGTTGGGCAGCCATCACGGGCTGCCGGTCAGCATCGTGGTCAGCACCACACTGCAGGAGCTGGAGTCAGCCGCCGGCATCGCCCACACCGGCGGAGGGAGCTGGCTGCCGATGCCCGATGTGATCCGGATGGCCAGCCACGCCCGGCACTATCTGCGCATCTACGACACGCACACCAGCCGCGAGCTGTATCTCGGGGAAACCAAACGCATCGCCACCCCGGCTCAGCGGATTGTGTTGCACGCCAAAGACCGTGGCTGCACACGGCCCGGGTGCACGGCGCCGGGCTACCTGTCAGAGGTCCATCACGTCAACGAATGGGCCGTGCACCACCGCACCGACATCGACGACCTGACATTCGCCTGCGGACCCTGTCACAAGCTGCTCGACGACGACGGCTGGACCACCCGCAAGAACGCCGACGGCGTCACCGAATGGATTCCGCCGCCCCATCTGGACTTCGGCAAACCCAGAACCAACGGCTACTGGCACCCCCAACGCTACTTCCGACTCGACGACAACGACGACAACGGCGACGACGGCGACCCCCCGTAGCGGCCCACTTACTTCGAGGCCGCTCACCCACCCTGTCCGTCGGCCCACGGCAACCCAGGGCTCGACGCGCGCGCCCAGAATCGCTTCGGGATCCGGCCGGCGTGCCGGGCCAGGTGCCCGGCGGTGACGGCAGCGGCCATCGCCGCGGCCATCGCCGGCGGGTCGGCGGCCCTGGTGACTGCGCTGGCCAGCAGCACGGCGTCGCACCCGAGCTCCATCGCCAGTGCGGCGTCGCTGGCCGTGCCGATGCCGGCGTCGAGCACGACGGGCACCCCGGCGGCGTCGACGATCATCTCGATGTTGTGCGGGTTCGCGATGCCCAGCCCGGTGCCGATCGGGGAGCCCAACGGCATCACCGCGGCACATCCGATGTCTTCCAGCCGCCGCGCGAGCACCGGGTCGTCGTTGGTGTAGGGCAGCACGACGAAGCCGTCGTCCACCAATTGCTCTGCGGCACGGACTAGTTCGACGGCGTCGGGCAGCAGCGTGCGTTCGTCGGCGATCACCTCGAGCTTGACCCAGTCGGTCTGCAGCGCCTCACGGGCCAGCTGCGCGGTGAGTACCGCCTCGGCCGCGCTGCGGCACCCGGCGGTGTTGGGCAGCGGGGTGATGGACAGCCGGGTCAGCAGCTCCAACACGCCGGTGCCGCCTCCGGCGTCGACGCGGCGCATCGCCACCGTGGTCAGCTCGGTTCCCGACGCGACCAGCGCCTCTTCGAGAACCGCGAGGTTGCTCGCCCCGCCCGTGCCCATGATCAGCCGGGACGTGAAGCTGCGGCCGGCGATGGTGAGCTTGTCAGCCACCCTGCACCGCCGTCACCACCTCTAGTCGGGCGCCGTCGGAAAGCGTTGTGCCCCAACCTGATCGGGGCAGCACGGCCCAATCTAGCGCTACCGCCACGCCTTTGTCGGGGAATCCGAGCCGGCTCAGCAGCGCGGCGACGGTGGTGTCGTCGTCCACCTGCACACGTTCGTCGTTGACGGTGACAATCATGTGGCCCCCACAAGCGCGTCCAACTCGGCGAGAATCTTCTCCGCCGTCCATGGTGCCAACAGAAACCCGGACCGGCCATGGCCGGCCGCCACCAGCACGCGATCGTCCAGACGGCCCACGATCGGCAAGTTGTCCGGCGTCGTCGGCCGCAGCCCGGCCGCGCACTCGGCCAGCTCGTACTCGCCGAGCGCCGGCATCACCGCGCACGCGTCGTCGAGCAACTCCCGCACCCCGGTCACCGCGGGCGCCGTGTCGCGGCCGTGCTCGTATTGTGTGGCGCCGACCACCACGCCGTCGGCACGCGGCACCAGATAAACCTGCCTGCCATGCACGCGGGCGCGAATCACCCGCTGCAGCACCGGCATACAGCCCGGCCGCCACCGTAGGCGCAGCACCTCCCCTTTGACCGGCCGGATCGGCAGAGATGGCCACAGCGCCGGGACGTCGATGCCGTTGGCCAGCACCACCGCGTCGGCGTCGGCAACCTCGGCGAGGTCCTCGACCCCCGGCGCCCAGGCGACGCCGAGGCGTTCGCAGTGCCCGGCCAACGCCTGGACCACCGCGCGGTTGTCGACGGCCAGCTCGGTGGTGGCCCGAAATCCGTGTCGAATGCCTTGCGCGAGAAGCGGTTCCAGGTCACGGGCATTCGTCGTCAACGTGACCGGGTGGCCTTGGGCGGCCAGCCACTCCCCGACCGTGCACAGGTCGGCGGCGTCCGCGCGGTCGACGGCCACCACCAGCGACTCGCGCGCGGTGATCACCGATTCGTCGAGAAAGCCGCGGTGCCACAGTGCCAGCGACTCCAGCCCGATCTGCAGCAGCCGCTCCTCGCCGGGCCAGCCCTCGCTATGCGGGGCCAGCATTCCGCCGGCCACCCAGGAGGCGCCCGGGTCGGCGGGATTGCGGTGCACCCGCACTGTGCGGCCCGACAGCGCGAGCCGCCGGGCGACCGACAGACCGATGACGCCGCCGCCGATCACCGCGATGGACTCGTTGGACATGACGGTTTCTAGGCTAGTCCGCGTGCGCGAAGACCGGCTGGCAGAAGCCCGGCTGTACCTGTGCACCGACGCCCGCCGGGAACGCGGCGACCTCGCCGAGTTCGCCGACGCGGCGCTGGCCGGCGGCGTCGACATCATCCAGTTGCGCGACAAGGGCTCGGTCGGCGAGCAGCGGTTCGGGCCGCTGGAGGCGCGCGACGAATTGGCCGCGCTCGAGGTGCTCGCCAACGCGGCCCGCCGTCACGGCGCGTTACTGGCCGTCAACGACCGCGCCGACATCGCGAAGGCGGCCGGGGCCGACGTGCTGCACCTGGGTCAGGACGACCTGCCCCTGCAGGTGGCCCGGGAGATCGCCCCGCAAACGCTGATCGGCCGCTCCACCCACGACACCGTGCAGGCTCGCACCGCGCTGACCGAGGACGTCGACTATTTCTGCGTCGGTCCGTGCTGGCCGACACCGACGAAGCCGGGTCGCCCGGCTCCCGGTCTGGACCTGGTCCGCGCCGTCGCGTCGATGCGTACCGACAAGCCGTGGTTCGCGATCGGCGGCATCGACCTGCAGCGGCTGCCTCAGGTGCTCGACGCCGGCGCACGCAGGGTGGTCGTCGTGCGGGCGATCACGGCAGCCGATGACCCGGCACAGGCGGCGCGAGATCTCAGCGCGGCACTTGCAGCAGCGGGGTGACCCGACTCAGCTCGAGAAGCGTGTGCCAGCTGGCCGCGAAGCCAGGATGCAGTGGCAGGTCGCCGACCTCTTCCTCGACCACCCAGCGCAGCTCGACGCTTTCGAAGTTCGGCATGGTGTCCAGCGGATGCGGCGCGTCGGCGACCACCGTCGTGTAAGTCCAGTGGCTGCCGCTCGCCGTGGCCGTCACCACGGCCGCCCGGACGACGACGTGCTCGGCCGCCAGCCCCGCTTCCTCTGCGGCCTCGCGGACCGCGGTCTCCTCGGCGGTTTCGTGGCTGTCGCGGGCGCCACCGGGCAACGCCCAGGTGCCACCCTGATGGCTCCACACTGCGCGGTGCTGCAGCAGCACCACACGGCCGCCGTCAGCTCGAGGTGCCCGCAGCAGTAAACCGGCGGCTCCGTGCCGGCCCCAAAACATGGCACCGGAGTCCGACATCACCCAGCCGTCGCCGTCGCCCCGCACGGATTCAGGATAAGGAAAGGAGGAGCAACCCGAGTCCTGCTGGAATCTCTTAGAATTTGCTCATACATTGGGCGCGAACGTGAGCATGAAGGGCACAGACCAGTGACCGTAGAGCTGGCGCATCCGTCGACGGAGCCGGCCCCGTCGCAGGCAGCTGTCGACCCGGCCCATCCCCGCTGGTGGTTCTGGACCACGACGCCCGGTCGCATTCTGGTCAGCGGTGTCGTGCTGATCGCGTTGGTGACGCTCAGCGCGTTCGGCACCGCGAGCACGATCGACCGCCGCCAGGAGGCGCTGACTACGGTGCTCAACCACACCGAGCCGTTGGCGTTCGCCGCCGGGCAGCTGTACACCACGCTGTCGGTGGCCGACGCTGCGGCGGCGACCGCGTTCATCGCGGGCGCCGAGCCGCGCGAGGTGCGCCAGCGTTACGAGCAGGCCATCACCGACGCCGCGGTGGCGCTGACCCAGGCGTCCAGCGGCCTGACCGACCAGCCGATGCTCGAGTTGCTGGGCCGGATCAACGCGCGGCTGGCGGTCTACACCGGGTTGATCGAAACCGCACGGACCAACAACCGGGCCGGTAACCCCGTCGGATCTTCGTACCTGTCCGAGGCATCGTCGCTGATGCAGCAGCAGATCCTGCCCGACGCGCAACGGCTGTACGACGAGACGTCGGCGCGGGTGGACGCCGAGACCACGGCATCGACGAACATCCCGACGCTGCTGATCGTGTTGGTCGCGGCGACGCTGCTATTCGGCGCCTACTCCAACCGCTGGCTGGCGCAAAAAACACAGCGACGGCTGAACTTCGGCTTCGTGGCCGGCGGGCTGGCGGTGCTGATTATGGTGATGTGGGTGGGAACGGTGCTGGCGATTTCCACCACGGACAGCCGCAGCGCCAAGGGCACTGCCGCCGATTCACTCAAGACCATCACGAATCTGGCGATCATGGCCCAGCAGGCCCGCGCGGACGAGACGCTGGCGCTGATCAGGCGAGGCGACGAGGACATCCGCAAGCAGTCCTACTACCAGCGGATCGACACGATGCATCAGCTGCTCGACGAGTACACCAAGCGCAAGGACGCGATC
>DASWBF010000149.1:0-11611 GCA_036390735.1 Mycobacterium sp.
CGCTAATGTCCTGGTCGCTCTGCGGAAGTGTCCCATAAGGCGCGATGGCGTTGACCGTGATACCTTGTCTGCCAACCTCTTTGGCCAAGACCTTGGTAAACGTGTGCACTGCACCCTTCATCGCCGAGTAGACGGCGAGGAAGGGGTCGCCGACGATCCCGGACGTCGATCCAATATTGATGATCCTGCCGCGTCGGCGCTCGATCATGTCCGGCAGCACAGCCTGCGTGCAGTGGAAGGTGCTCATGATGTTGAGCTCGATGTCCTGTTGCCAGGTCTTCGGGTCTGAGTCGACGAACGCGTCGAAATCGACATTTCCGCCAACGCAGTTGACGAGCACATCGACGCTACCGAACCTCTCATGGACCGCCGCCGCCATGGCGTCAACCCGCGGGCGGTTTGTCACGTCGCATTGTTGCCACAGCACGTCTTTGGCACCCCGTTGCAGCAGTTGATCGCATACCCGTCCACCTTGTGCCTCGTCGCGGCCGACGACTACGACGTTCGCACCTTCCGTCGCGAAGGCCAAGGCGATCCCCCGACCAATGTTGGCGTTCGCCCCTGTGACGACGACGGTGCGGCCCGCGAGTCCTGTCTCCACGCGTCCTCTGTCCATCTGTGCCGCAGCGGCGGCACCCCTTGTCGAAGGCCTGATTAGAGATCCTGAGCGTACCCGGGCGGTAGTTCCTACCTGGGCAATTTCGGAACGGATGGATACCTGGTCACACCAGCTCTATCGCGTCGGCGATCGACTGCAGGATCCGACTTGGCCGATACGGGTATTTCTCCACCTCGTCCAGCGACGTCGAACCGCTGAGCACAAGGATCGTCTCCAGCCCGGCTTCGATGCCCGCGACAACGTCGGTGTCCATCCGATCGCCCACCATCACGGTGCTCTCCGAGTGCGCCTCGATGCGATTGAGCGCGCTGCGGAACATCATCGGGTTCGGCTTGCCGACGAAATAGGGCTCGCGGCCAGTGGCCTTGGTGATCAGCGCGGCCACCGACCCGGTCGCGGGCAGCGGTCCCTCGGTGGACGGCCCGGTGACGTCGGGGTTGGTCGCGATGAACCGCGCGCCGGCCAGAATCAGCCGGATCGCTTTCGTGATGGCCTCGAACGAGTAGGTCCGCGTCTCGCCGAGCACGACGAAGTCGGGGTCGATGTCGGTGAGCGTGTAGCCGACGGTGTGCAGCGCGGTCGTCAGCCCCGCCTCACCGATCACGTAGGCGGAGCCGCCGTGCAACTGGTCGTCGAGGAAGGCCGCGGTCGCCAGCGCGGACGTCCAGATCGACTCCTCGGGCACCTGAAGCCCGGACCGCGCCAGCAGCGCGGCCAAGTCGCGCGGCGTGAAGATCGAATTGTTGGTCAGCACAAGGAATCTGCGCTTCTTGTCGACGAGCCGCTGCAAGAAATCGGCTGCGCCCGGCAGCGCGTGCTCTTCGCGCACCAGCACGCCGTCCATGTCCGTCAGCCAGCACTTGGCTTCTCCACGCACCGGACCAGTCTCTCAACCCGACAATCGCGGGCCCCAGACTGGTGGCCATGATTCACGACTTGTTTCGACTCGACGGAAAGGTCGCCGTCGTCACCGGCGGCGGCCGAGGGATCGGCCTGATGATCGCGCGCGGTCTGTTGCAGGCCGGCGCCAAGGTGTACTTGTCCAGCCGCAAGTCGCACGAGCTCGACGCGGCCGTCGAGGAGTTGTCACCGCTCGGGCCGGTGGCAGCCGTCCCGGCCGATCTGGGCACCGCCGACGGGGTGAACACGCTGGCGTCGGCCCTGGCCGACCGTGAGGACGCGGTCCACGCCCTGTTCAACAACGCGGGTATGGCGTGGGGCGCGCCGTTCGACGACTTTCCGGAGTCGGGCTTCGACAGGATCCTCGCGGTCAACATCAAGGGCGTGTTCCTGCTGACCCGGGCGTTGCTCCCGATGTTGAAGGCGGCCTCGACTCCCGACGACCCTGCGCGGGTGGTCAACACCGGCAGCATCGACGGCATCCGCCCACCCGAGCGCGGCAGAGACAACTTCTCCTACAGCGCCAGCAAGGCGGGTGTGCACATGCTCACCCAACATCTTGCGGGCGAGCTGGCGCCGGAGATCCTCGTCAACGCGATCGCGCCGGGCCTGTTCCAATCGCGGATGACGAAGGCCATCCTCGCCCCGGGCGCCGAGGCGGTGGGCGCTCACCTGCCGTTGGGGCGCATCGGCCAACCCGACGACATCGCCGGTATCGCGGTGTTTTTGGCCAGCCGCGCCAGCACCTACATCACCGCCGCGGTGATCCCGGTCGACGGTGGGGCGAGTGTGCTGCGTTAGACGGGGGGATACGCCGGCGGGGGGTAGCCGCCGCCGGGGCCCGAAATACCCCGCAGGCCCCACGCGAACCAGTTGAAGAAGTACTCGATCTCGTCGCTGGCGTCGTAGTCCGGATTCGGGTCCACGTGAGTACCCCCTCGGTGTCGGGCTTCGGCGACGAGTCTATGCCCCGCCACCGGCTGGCGCGAAGAACTCTCTGGCAATCCAACCGGTTGATTGGCTCCAGCGTCGTCGCGAGAAATATAGTGAGTCGCCATGCGACCAAATGGAGGCTCATCGCCACCAGATAACGGTGCCGCGACGCTTGATGCTCTTCGCGCAAGCGGCTCATCGACCGAACTCTCCCGCCGAGAGGAGCTGCTGGCCGTCGCGACGAGACTGTTCGCGGCCCGCGGCTACCACGGCACCCGGATCAACGACGTCGCCGACGTGGTGGGCCTGAACAAGGCCACGGTGTATCACTACTACGCCAGCAAGTCGCTGATCCTGTTCGACATCTACCGCGAGGCGGCCGACAGGACCGTCGCCGCAGTGCACGACGAGCCGTCGTGGTCGGCGCGCGAGGCCATTTTTCATTTCACCCGGCGGCTGTTGCAGAACATCGCGAACAACATCGACGGGGCCGCGGTGTACTTCCAGGAAAGCCCGTACATCACCGAGTGGTTCACCGAGGAGCAGGTCGGCTACATTCGCACCGCCGAGACGACGGTCTATGAGCACGTGCGCGACGTGATCGACCGCGGGATCGCCAGCGGCGAGTTCTACGAGTGCGACTCTCATGTGCTGGCGCTCGGCTACATCGGAATGACGCTGGGCGCTTACCGCTGGCTGCGGCCCACTGGTCGGCGCAGCGCCGACGAGATCGCGGTCGAATTCAGTACCGCGCTGCTGCGCGGGCTGATTCGCGATCCCGCCGTCCGCGAGGACTCGGCGCTGGGCGTGCGGCTCGGGGCGCTGCCGACCTCGGAGCCGCAACCGTAATGCCGGTGGTCAGCAAGACGATCGAGGTCGCGGCCGCCCCGGAGACCATCATGTCGATCGTTGCCGACTTCGAGGCCTACCCGCAGTGGAACGAGGAGGTCAAGGGCTGCTGGGTGCTGGCCCGCTACGACGACGGCCGGCCCAGCCAGCTGCGGGTGGACGTGTCCATCCAAGGCATGGACGGCACCTACATCTGCGCGGTCTACTACCCGAGCCCGGCCGAGATCTACACCGTGCTGCAGCAGGGCGACCTGTTCGCCAAGCAGCAGCAGAACTTCTCGGTGGTGGGGATGGGCGCGACGTCGCTGCTGACCGTCGACCTGGACGTCGAAACCAAGATGGCGATACCGCAGATGATGGTGAAGAAGGTCGTCAACGACGCGCTCGACTACCTGGCCGACAACCTGAAGAAGCGCGCCGAGCAGCTGAGTGCGTAGCGCTCAGCTCCAGATGTCGGACTTCTCCAGCCGCGCGATCAGCCGGCGTGCGCCGTCGTCGAACTGCCAGCCGGTCAGCGCGACCACCTCGGCGGTGTCGTGCCGACGCAGCGCCTCCACCAGCCTCCGGTGGTTGTCGACCGCCAACGCCCCCACTCCGGGTCCTGGGCGTAGATCAGCGGCGGCATGTACCTGGCCACGTGCAGCAGAAACCACGCGAGGTTGATGCGTCCGGTCGCGTGGTTGAACACCCGGTGGTACGCGAACTCGGCCGCAGCGACCGCGTCGGGGTTGGCGTCGGCGACTGCGCCGGCCAGGGCGTCGGTGCAGCGCGCCAGTTCGTCGAGCTCCTCGTCGGTGATCCGCTCGGATGCGGTGGCGGCGAGCTCTCTGGCGATCGTGGCCTGCAGCCAGAAGATGTCCTCGACGTCGCGGCGCGAAAGCGGTGCGACGACGTGACCCCGATGCGGCTCGAGCACTACCATGCCTTCGCCGCGCAGAGTGCGATGTGCCTCCCGCCCCGAGTTCGTCGAATCGTTCCTGGCGATCAACAAGCTTGGGGCCATCGCAGTGCCGGTGAACTTCCGGATGACGGCGCCCGAGATCGCGTTCCTGGTCGGCGACTGCGACGCGCGCGTGGTGATCACCGAGTCGGTGCTCGCGCGTGTTGCTACCGCGGTGCGTGACCTCGACCCGACGCTGGCCACCGTCGTCGTCGCCGGGTCCGGGTCAGAAGACGCCGTGCTCGACTACGAGGCTCTGCTGGCTGAAGACGCCAAACCGCACCCACTTGTCGACATCCCCAACGAATCGCCCGCGCTGATCATGTATACCTCGGGCACCACGGGCCACCCCAAGGGCGCGGTGCTGACCCACACCAACCTCGTCGGCCAGGCGATGACCTTCCTGTTCACCAACGGCGTCGATCTCAACAACGACGTCGGCTTCATCGGCGTCCCGCTGTTCCACATCGCCGGCATCGGCAACATGATCATCGGGTTGTTGCTGGGGTTGCCGACGGTGATCTACCCGCTGGGCGCATTCGAGCCCGGCGTGCTTCTCGACGTGCTCGAAGCCGAGAAGGTGACGGCGATCTTCTTGGTGCCGGCTCAGTGGCAGGCGGTCTGCGCCGCACAGCAGGCGCAGCCGCGTGACCTTCGGCTACGCGTGTTTTCCTGGGGTGCGGCGCCGGCCCCCGATTCGCTGCTGCGCCAGATGTCGGACACCTTCCCCGGGACCCAGATCCTGGCCGCGTTCGGGCAGACAGAGATGTCGCCGGTCACCTGTATGTTGTTGGGCGACGACGCAATTCGCAAACTCGGCTCCGTCGGCAAGGTGATCCCCACCGTCGCCGCGCGGGTGGTGGACGACGACATGAACGACGTCGCCGTCGGCGAGGTCGGCGAGATCGTGTACCGGGCGCCGACGCTCATGGCCCGGCTACTGGAACAACCCGCAGGCCACCGCGGAGGCCTTTGCCCGCGGCTGGTTCCACTCGGGCGATCTGGTGCGCCAGGACGAAGAGGGCTACGTCTGGGTGGTCGACCGCAAGAAGGACATGATCATTTCCGGCGGCGAGAACATCTACTGCGCCGAGGTCGAGAACGTTCTGGCGGCCCATCCGGCAATCATCGAAGTGGCTGTGATCGGCCGTCCGCACGAGCGGTGGGGCGAAGTTCCGATCGCCGTTGTGGCCGTTGCTGAGTCCGGTCTCACCCTCGCTGATCTTGATCTATTCCTCAGCGAGCGGCTCGCGCGTTACAAGCATCCCAAAGGTCTGGAAATTGTCGACGCGCTTCCACGCAACCCCGCTGGCAAAGTCCTGAAAACTGAACTGCGGACCAGGTTCGGTGCGGCGACCGTCAACGGCCCCGGCCAAAGCGGCTCTGCGGCAACAGTTTCTGCCGGGGCGACGGACGGCTGAACGGGGTGATCGTGTTTGCTAACGGTTCGAGAGTCAATCGTGCGGATGCGGTACGCGGCCGGGTTCTCATCGGGTACAGTCCTGTGGTCCGTCTTACTACCAACCGGTAGGGAGATGAGTGTCACCTGGTCGGTACTGGGGCAAGGAGGGGGCGTGCGACACGATCTGCCGTTGCGCCGCGTTGAACGCGGCTACGACGTGCGGGTGCTCCGGTGACCGCGTCGACCGCCGGGTTGTCCGGTTATTTGCGCGAAAGGGCCCGGCCGCCATTAGAGGCTGTCGGTGGCTTCTTCCAGATGTGTGTGCTGACGGCCAGAGCGACGACCAAGTGGCCGTTCCAATTCCGCGAGTTCGTCATTCAGGGCTGGTTCCTGATGCGGGTGACTTTTCTGCCGACCGTCGCCCTGGCCGTGCCGGACACCGTTCTGATCATCTTCACGCTTAACCTTTTGCTGGTCGAGTTCGGCGCGGCGGATGTGTCGGGAGCCGGGGCCGGATTGGCCGCCGTCACCCAGCTGGGCCCCATCGTGACTGTGCTCGTGGTCGCCGGAGCCGGGTCGACCGCCATTTGCGCGGACCTCGGTGCCCGCACCATCCGCGAGGAGATCGACGCGATGGAGGTGCTCGGCATCGACCCGATTCACCGCCTGGTGGTCCCCCGGGTGGTCGCGTCGACATTCGTCGCGGTTCTGCTCAACGGTGCGGTGATCATCATCGGCCTGGTCGGAGGTTTCATCTTCGGCGTGTACTTCCAGAATGTTTCCGCCGGCGCGTACTTGTCGACCCTCACCCTTGTCACGGGCCTGCCCGAAGTGGTGATCTCGGTCGTCAAGGCCCTGACGTTCGGACTCATCGCGGGTTTGGTGGGGTGTTACCGCGGGTTGACCGTGTCCGGTGGCTCCAAAGGGTTGGGGACGGCCGTCAACGAAACCCTGGTGCTATCCGTCGTTGCGCTGTTCGCCGTCAACGTCGTGCTGACGACCATCGGCGTGCGGTATGGAACGGGGCGTTGAAGTGACTTCGTCGACCGTTCTCCGCAGCCGGTTCCCCGGGACGTACTCGCGAGTCACCAAGTGGGGCGGTGCCCCCGGGCGGTTTCTCGACAACACCGGTCACCTGGCGTGGTTCATCGTCACCGCCGTCGGTCAGATCCCGAATGCGCTGCGCCACTATCGGCGCGCGATGTTGCGGCTGATCGCAGAGATCGGCATGGGCACCGGAGCGATGGCCGTGGTGGGCGGTACCGTCGCGATCGTCGGCTTCGTGACACTCTCGGGCGGGTCGCTGATCGCCATCCAGGGCTACGCGACGCTCGGCAACATCGGTGTGGAGGCGTTCACCGGCTTCGTTGCTGCGCTGGTCAACGTGCGCGTCGTCGCACCGCTGGTCGCCGGCCAGGCGCTTGCCGCCACGGTCGGCGCGGGTGCCACCGCCGAGCTCGGCGCGATGCGGATCAGCGAGGAGATCGACGCGCTCGAAGTCATGGGGATCAAGTCGATCTGCTACCTGGTGTCGACGCGCATCCTGGCCGGTCTTGTCGTCATCATCCCGCTCTACGCGATGGCGATCATCCTGTCGTTCCTGTCGGCGCAGGTGACCACGACGCTGTTCTACGGGCAGTCGACCGGCACCTATGACCACTACTTCCGCACCTTCCTGCGCCCTGACGACGTGTTCTGGTCGTTCGTGCAGGCAGTGATCATCGCGATCATCGTCATGATCAACCACTGCTACTTCGGCTATAACGCCAGCGGCGGACCGGTCGGTGTGGGTGAGGCCGTCGGCCGGTCGATGCGCGCGTCGCTGGTTTGGATCGTGCTCGTTGTTCTGTTCGCCTCGTTGGCGCTGTATGGCACCAACCCGAACTTCAACCTGACGGTGTAGTCATGACCGCGCCGTTGAACAGCTCCCGAACGCCACCCTACAAATTGGGTGGAATCATTTTCGTCCTGCTGTGCGTGTTGATCGTCGTCTTGGTTCTGCTGCAGTTCCGCGGGACGTTCGAGCCCAAGACCGAGCTGACACTGATGTCCGATCGGGCCGGCCTCGTGATGGACCCGGGTTCGAAGGTCACCTTCAACGGCGTGGTGATCGGCAGGGTCACCGAGGTCACCCAAGTCAACGTCGGCGACGAACCGAGGGCGAAGCTGGCGCTGAATGTCAAGCCGCAGTACATCGACCTGATCCCGAAGAACGTCGATGCCAAAATCCAGGCGACGACGGTGTTCGGCAACAAGTATGTGTCGTTCTCGTCGCCGAAAAACCCGACCGGGCGGATCGCCTCCGGTGACGTCATTGAGGCGTCTTCGGTGACCACCGAATTCAACACGTTGTTCGAGACGTTGGTGTCGATCGCGGAGAAGGTCGATCCGGTCAAGCTCAACGAGACGCTTTCGGCTGCGGCGCAGGCGTTGAGCGGGCTGGGCGATCGGTTCGGACAGTCGATCATCCATGGCAACGAGATCCTCTCCGATCTGAATCCGCAGATGCCGCAGATCCGCTATGACAATCAGCGGTTGGCGGACCTGGCGGAGGTGTACGCCGACGCGTCACCGGACCTGTGGGCTTTCCTGCGCAACGCAGTGGTCACCGCCCGCACCATCAACGAGCAGCAGTCCAATCTCGATGCGGCGTTGACGGCGTCTGTCGGCTTCGGCAACACCGGCGCCGACGTCTTCGAGCGCGGCGGCCCGTATCTGACGCGCGGCGCCGAAGACCTCATTCCGTCGTCCCAGCTGCTCGACGAATACAGCCCCGAGCTGTTCTGCACCATCCGCAACTTCCACGACGTCGCACCGAAGATCGCCGATGCGCTTGGCGGCAACGGTTATTCGCTGAGGACGCACTCGGAGATCCTCGGCGCCGGCAACCCGTACGTCTATCCGGACAACCTGCCGCGGGTGAACGCGAAGGGCGGCCCGGAGGGCAAGCCTGGCTGCTGGCAGGAAGTCAACCGTGATCTGTGGCCGGCGCCATACCTGGTGATGGACACCGGTGCCTCGCTTGCGCCGTACAACCACTTCGAGCTCGGCCAGCCGCTCGCGATCGAGTACGTCTGGGGCCGCCAGATCGGGGAGAACACGATCAACCCATGAAAATCACCGGTACCGCCATCAAGCTCGGAGCATTCTCGTTCGTGCTCCTGCTGTTCACCGCAGTCATCATCGTGGTGTTCGGCCAGATGCGGTTCGACCGCACCAACGGTTATTCGGCGATATTCAGCAACGCGAGTGGACTGCGCAACGGTCAGTTCGTCCGCGCGTCGGGAGTGGAGGTCGGCAAGGTCTCCAAGGTGGAGCTCACCGACCGTGGCCAGCGGGCCAGGGTGGAGTTCCAGGTCGACCGGTCCTTGCCGCTGTTCGAGGGGACCACCGCGTCCATCAAATATCTGAACCTGATCGGCGACCGCTACCTCGACTTGGAGAGGGGCGACAGCGACAAGCGGCTGCCCGTCGGCGGCACGATTCCTCTCGAGCGGACCAAACCGGCGCTTGACCTCGACGCGCTGGTCGGTAGCTTCCGGCCGCTGTTCCGTGCGCTCAATGCGGACAAGGTCAACAACATCTCGCAGTCGATCATCACGGTGTTCCAGGGCCAGGGCGGCACGATCAACGACATCCTGGATCAGACGGCGCAGCTCACGTCGACGCTGGCAGACCGCGACCAGGCGATCGGCGAGGTGATCAAGAACCTCAACACTGTGCTGGGCACCGCCGTCCGGCATCAACAGGATCTCGATGACACGATCAAGAACTTCGAGGTGCTGATCACCGGACTGAAAAACCGTGCCGACCCGATCGCGGACTCCACCGCGGAGATCAGCAACGCGGCGGGCACCATCGCGGGCATCTTGTCCGACAATCGCGCCCTACTGCACGACACCCTCGGTCACCTGGAAACCATCCAGGAGCCGCTCATCGACCAGAAGGACCAGCTCAACGACGTCCTGGTCAGGTTCCCGGCCGCACTGAAGATCATCGGGCGGGCCGGCGGCGTCTACGGTGACTTCTTCAACTTCTACGCGTGCGACATCTCGCTGAAGTTGAACGGACTGCAACCGGGCGGTCCGGTGCGCACGGTCAAGATCTGGTCGCAGCCCACAGGCAGGTGCACGCCGCAATGAGGTCGTTGGAAGGCTCAAATCGAGTTCGCACCGGGCTGATGGGCATCGTGGTCGTGCTGATCGTCGTCGTCGTCGGGCAGAGCTTCGTCAGCATTCCGCAGTTGTTTGCGCAGCCGACCTACTACGCGCAGTTCAAGGACGCCGGGGGTATCAAACCTGGCGACAAGGTGCTGATCACCGGTGTCGAGGTCGGCTTGGTGCGCTCGTTGGCGATCGAGGGCGACCGCATCCGCATCGGCTTCACACTCGGCGGCACGCAGATCGGCAAGGACAGCCGGGCAGCGATCCGCACCGACACGATCCTCGGCCGCAGGAACATCCAGATTGAGCCCCGCGGCTCAGACTTGTTGCGCGCCAACAATGTGCTGCCCGAGGGACAGACCAGCGAGCCGTACCAGATTTACGACGCTGTCGACACCTTCACCAGGGCAGCCCAAGACTGGGACATCGACACCGTCAAGCAGTCACTCAATGTGCTCACGGAAACCATCGACCAGACGTACCCGCATCTGAGCGACGCGCTCAAGGGCGTCGAGCGGTTCTCCGACACGATCGGCAAGCGTGACCAGCAGATCGACGAACTGCTGGCCAACGCGAACAAGATCGCCGGAGTGCTCGGCAACCGCAGCCAGCAGATCAACACCCTGCTGGTGAACGCCAAGACGCTGCTGGCGGCCGTCAACGAACGTGGCCAGGCGATTTCCTACCTGCTCGAGCGCGTGTCGGCGTTCTCCGAGCAGGTGAAGGCGTTCATCGACGAGAACCCCAACCTCAACCACGTGCTCGAACAGCTGCGGACGATCAGCGACATCCTGGTGCAGCGCAAGTTCGATCTCGCGGACTCGCTCACCACGCTGAGCAAGTTCACCGCATCGCTCGGCGAGGCGATCGCCTCCGGCCCGTACTTCAAGGTGATGCTGGTCAACCTGCTGCCGTACTGGATTCTTCAGCCGTTCGTGGACGCGGCGTTCAAGAAGCGCGGCATCGACCCCGAGAACTTCTGGCGCGGTGCCGGTCTGCCCGCGTTCCGCTGGCCGGATCCCAACGGCACCCGGTTCCCCAACGGCGCACCGCCGCCGGCGCCGACCCCGCTGGAGGGCACACCCGACTTCCCGGGGCCCGCGGTGGTCGCCGGCTCCCCGTGCTCGTACACACCGGCCGCCGACACGATACCGACAGCGGCAGATCCGCTGCCGTGCTCGCATCTGGGCGTGGGACCGTTCGGCAATAACCCGTACGGGCCCAACTACACGGGGCCGAACGTGGTGACGTCGCCACCCAACCCGAACGGTCCCGGATACACGCCAGGCGTCACGAGCGCCGGTGTGCCGGGGGAGGTTCCGCCGGAGTTGCAGGGAGTACCGGTGCCGATCGCGCCCGGGCCCCCGGGTGCACGCACCGAACCGCTTGGCCCGGTTTCGGGTCCGTACCCAGCGCCGGCCGTGCCACCGGCTGACCTGCCGGGGCCGCCGCCACCTCCCGGGCCCGGCCCGCAGGTGCCGGACTACCCGCCGCCAGGTGTGTCCACGCCCGCAGACATTGGAGGCCGCTGACCGATGTCGACGATCTTCAACATCCGAAACCTAAGGCTGCCCAACGTTTCTCGGGCTGGCCTCCTCATCGGTGCCGTGGTCGTGGTGCTGGCCATCGTCGCCGCAGTGGTCGGCGCGCAGGTTTACAAGAAGCTGACCACCAACACCGTCGTCGCGTATTTCCAGCAGGCGCTTGCGCTGTATCCCGGCGACAAGGTGCGGATCATGGGCGTCAAGGTCGGCACGATCGACAAGATCGAGCCCGCCGGCGACAAGATGAAAATCACGTTCCAC
>DASWBF010000150.1:0-2035 GCA_036390735.1 Mycobacterium sp.
GACGAGCTGCTGGACCGGCTCAAGACCCCGACCGACGGGCGGCTCTACGACATCGAGCTGGCGCTGCGGCTGGGCGCAGGCGTCGAAGAGGTCGCGGCGGCCTCCGGCGTCGACCCGTGGTTCGTCGAGCAGATCGCGCGCGTCGTTGCATTGCGAACCGAGCTGATCGACGCTCCGGTGCTCGACGCCGACCTGCTGCGCCGCGCCAAGCACAGCGGCCTGTCCGATCGCCAGATCGCGGCGTTGCGACCGGAATTGGCCGGTGAGGTGGGGGTGCGGGCGCTAAGGCAGCGACTCGACATCCACCCCGTGTTCAAGACCGTCGACACCTGCGCCGCAGAATTCGAAGCCAAGACGCCTTACCACTACAGCAGCTACGAACTCGACCCCGCCGCCGAAACAGAAGTCGCGCCGCAGACCGACAAGCCGAAGGTGTTGATCCTCGGCTCGGGCCCCAACCGGATCGGCCAAGGCATCGAATTCGACTACAGCTGCGTGCACGCGGCGACCACGCTGTCCGACGCCGGCTTCGAGACGGTGATGGTGAACTGCAACCCGGAGACGGTCTCCACCGACTACGACACCGCCGACCGCCTTTACTTCGAGCCGCTGACATTCGAAGACGTGCTCGAGGTGTACTACGCCGAATCGCAGTCCGGCGCAGGCGGTCCCGGTGTGGCCGGGGCGATCGTGCAGCTCGGCGGGCAGACGCCGCTGGGACTGGCCCAGCGCCTGGAGGACGCCGGCGTGCCGATCGTCGGGACCAGCCCCCGGGCGATCAACTCGGCCGAGGACCGCGGCGCGTTCGGCGAGGTACTCAGCGACGCCGGACTGCCCGCACCCCGATTCGGCACCGCGACAACCTTTGAGCATGCCCGCAAGATCGCTGCCGAGATCGGCTACCCCGTCCTGGTCCGGCCGTCGTACGTGCTGGGTGGCCGCGGCATGGAGATCGTCTACGACGAACAAACGTTGCACGGCTACATCACCCGCGCCACCGAGCTGTCCCCCGAGCACCCGGTCCTCGTGGACAGGTTCCTCGAGGACGCCATCGAGATCGACGTCGACGCGCTGTGCGACGGCTCCGAGGTGTACCTGGGCGGCATCATGGAACATATCGAGGAGGCCGGTATCCATTCCGGCGACTCTGCCTGCGCGCTTCCCCCAGTGACATTGGGCCGCAGCGACATTGACAATGTCCGCCGCTCCACCGAGGCGATCGCGCACGGGATCGGCGTCGTCGGGTTGCTCAACGTGCAGTACGCGTTGAAGGACGACGTGCTCTACGTGCTGGAGGCCAACCCGCGGGCCAGCCGAACCGTGCCGTTCGTGTCGAAGGCCACGGCGGTGCCGCTGGCGAAGGCCTGCGCGCGAATCATGCTGGGCGCCTCCATCTCCCGGTTGCGTGACGAAGGAATGCTGGCCCGCACGGGTGACGGCGCGACGGTGGCCGCGTACGCCCCGATCGCGGTCAAGGAAGCCGTGCTGCCGTTCCACCGGTTCCGCAAGGCCGATGGCGGCCAGGTCGACTCGCTGCTGGGGCCGGAGATGAAGTCCACCGGCGAGGTGATGGGCATCGACCGCGACTTCGGCACCGCATTCGCCAAGAGCCAGACCGCCGCCTACGGGTCGCTCCCGGCCGAGGGAACGGTGTTCGTGTCGATAGCCAACCGCGACAAGCGATCGCTGGTGTTCCCCGTGAAGCGGCTAGCAGACCTGGGATTCCGCGTGCTGGCAACCGCGGGCACGGCGGAGATGTTGCGCCGCAACGGAATTCCATGCGACGAGGTACGCAAGCATTTCGAAGACCCGAGCCCCGACCGGCCCGCGCTGTCGGCGGTGGACGCCATCAAGGCCGGCGAGGTCGACATGGTCATCAATACGCCGTTCGGCAATTCCGGGCCACGCATCGACGGCTACGAAATCCGGTCCGCGGCGGTGGCGATGAACATCCCCTGCGTGACGACGGTACAGGGCGCATCGGCTGCGGTCCAGGGTATCGAGGCCGGAATCCGCGGCGACATCGGCGTGATGT
>DASWBF010000151.1:0-8127 GCA_036390735.1 Mycobacterium sp.
CCGCTCGACCGGCTGCAGCACATGGGCGTGATGCCCGACGATCAGTCCGGCCCCGCTCTCGGCGAGGTCGTGCGCGAGCGCGCGCGTGTCGGGGCGGGGACAGTGCCGGAACTCGTAATCCCAATGCGCGACAACGCAAAGCAGGTCGGCGCGCGAGTGATGCAACGGCGCCGCGTCGTCGTCGAGCAGGTCCTCGAGGTCGGTCACACGTCCTGCAAAGGCTGCCTTACTCGCGTTGCGCCATTTGGTGAAGGCAGCGAAGCCGACCTCAAGGCCGTCGAGTTCGATAGTTCGCACGAGCCCGTCGTCGCTGCCGCCGATCGTCGCGATGCCGAGACGCGAAAGGTGCTCTCTGGTTTCGGCGTAACCGTTCACCCCCTGGTCGAGCATGTGGTTGTTCGCCAGCGACAGCACCAACCGCTGCGGCTCGATGCCGGCAGCCTCCAGTGCCGAGGCAACGAAGCGGGGCGACATGGTGTGGCGCGTGCCGAGCAGTCGCCGGCCCCGCTCGACGACCGGACTCTCGCAATTGCCGACGACCAGATCGGCCGAGGCCATCAACGCCCTGAGCCGATCGTCGACCTCGGGTGTGCCGCGGTTCGCCACTGCGGATATGTCGCCGATGAAGAGCAGACGTCTCGCTTCCGTCGGCGGCTCCGACATGAGCGCTGTTTTAGCCGGCAGGGAGTTCTGCCTGTCGCCGCGAAGCGACGGCCTCAGCAGGCGCGGCAGCCACGAGAGTTGGTAGGCGAGCGGAAAGTTGGACACGGTTTCGCGATAGTCGCAGAACTAAGCGAGTCAGTCAGCCGGTTTGCTTGCCCGAACGGCAGTCGAACACGCATGTGGCAGGCTCCGGGTTATGGCTCCTGACGTGTTCTCCCCGGCCAAGCTCGGGCCGATCACGCTGCGCAATCGGGTCATCAAGGCAGCCACGTTCGAGGCGGCCACTCCAGAGGCGCTGGTCACCGACGACCTGATCGAATACCACCGCCTTCCTGCCGCCGGCGGGGTGGCGATGACGACCGTCGCGTACTGCGCCGTCTCGCCCGGCGGACGCACTGAGCGGCGGCAGATCTGGATGCGGCCCGACGCCGTGCCAGGGCTGCGCCGACTGACCGAGGCGGTGCATGCAGAGGGCGCCGCGATCAGCGCGCAGATCGGCCACGCCGGGCCCGTCGCAGACCCTCGCTCCAACAAGGCCAAGGCCCTGGCGCCGGTCCGGTTCTTCAACCCGGCCGCGATGAGGTTCGCCAGGAAGGCCAGCCGCGACGACATCCGCGACGTGATGGCCGCGCACGCCGACGCGGCACGGTTGGCGATCGACGCCGGGTTCGACGCCGTGGAAATTCACTTGGGCCACGGGTACTTCTGCAGCTCCTTCCTCAGCCCGCTGATCAACCGCCGCGACGACGAGTTCGGCGGGTCGCTGGAAAACCGCGCGAAGGTGGCCCGCGGCGTGGTGCAGTCGGTTCGTCGCGCGGTCGGCGACCAGATCGCGGTGACGGCGAAACTCAACATGGCCGACGGGATTCGCGGCGGCATCCGCGTCGACGAGGCGCTGACGACCGCGAAGTGGCTTGAAGACGACGGCAGGCTCGACGCGCTCGAGCTAACCGCGGGCAGCTCGCTGGTCAACCCGATGTATCTGTTCCACGGCGACGTTCCGCTGCAGGAGTTCGCGAACAGGTTCAAGCCGCCGATGCGCTGGGGCGTGCGGATGATGGGCCCGAAGTTCCTGCGCGAGTATCCCTACCGCGACGCGTATCTGCTCGACCTGGCCCGCAAGTTCCGCGCGGAGCTGTCGATGCCGTTGATCCTGCTCGGCGGCATCACGAACCGGGAAACGATGGACCTTGCGATGGCCGAGGGATTCGAGTTCGTCGCGATGGCGCGGGCGCTGCTCGCCGAGCCGGATCTGGTCAACCGGATCGCGGCCGACGGGGTTTCGGTGCGCTCCGCCTGCACACACTGCAACCTGTGCATGCCCACCGCCTACCGGGTCACCGCCGACAGCCGAACCCGCTGCGTGCTGACCGGTGCCCCGGAATAGCTGTGAGAAGACCGGCTGACCCGCCTCGCGCTGCGGGCAAATACCTATAGAGTTACTCCCGATGAGCCGACCTTCGCCGCCCGCGCTGACCGTTCGGACAGACGGATCGCAACGAACCTTTGCGCCGGGCCATGACGTGGTCATCGGGCGTGACCTCAGAGCCGACGTCCGCGTCGCGCATCCGTTGGTGTCGCGCGCCCATGTGGTGCTGCGCTTCGACAACGGCCGTTGGACGGCGATTGACAACGGCAGCCTGAACGGGATGTTCGTCGACCACCGGCGGGTGCCGACGGTGGATATCCGCGACGGGCAGACCATCAATATCGGCAACCCGGACGGGCCGCGACTGACGTTCGAGGTCGGACGCCATCAGGGCGCGGTCGGGCGGCCGCCGCAGACGACCTCAGTGCCGTTGTCCGCGGCGGCGGCGGCGGATGGCACGTGGAAGGGACCGCAGCAGTCGATGTCGCGCGCTCCGGCGGCGTATCCGCCGAGCGCGCCGCAGGTCCGGCCGCCGAGTGGACCGCAAGTCCGGCCGCCCAGCGGCCCACAGAGCCGGCCGCCGAGTGGGCCGCAGCCGGTGTCACGGCCGCCGTCGCGGCCCGCCCAGCCGGTGTCCCGCCCGCCGTCGGCACCCCCGCCGCAGCAGAACTACCAGGCGACACAGATCGGGCCCGCCGCTCGGCCCACCGAGGCCGCCGGTCAGAACCTCGCGACGAGCATGATCCGGATTCTGCGCGGTGGCGGCCCCGCGGCCCCGCCAGTTGGGGCGATCAGGATCGGCCGCGCCACCGACAACGACATCGTGATCGCCGACGTGCTGGCGTCGCGGCACCACGCGACGTTGATGCCGACCCCGTCGGGCACCGAGATCCGGGACGAGCGAAGCATCAACGGCACGTTCGTGAACGGCTCTCGGGTCGATCGGGCGTTGCTGGGTGACGGCGATGTGGTGACGATCGGCAATGTCGACCTGGTGTTCCAGGGCGGCACTCTGGTCCGCCGTACCGAGACCGAAGCCGATACCCGCACAGGCGGTTTGGAAGTACACGGCGTCACGTGGACCATCGAAGGCAACAAGACGCTGCTTCACAACATCTCGATCTCGGCGCGTCCCGGCACTCTGACGGCGGTCATCGGCCCTTCAGGTGCGGGCAAGTCCACCTTCGCCAAGCTGGTCGCCGGATACACCCAACCGACAACCGGCACAGTGGCATTCGAGGGCCACAACATTCACGCCGAATATGCCTCGCTGCGAAGCAGGATCGGCATGGTGCCACAGGACGACGTGGTGCACGGCCAGCTCACAGTCAATCAGGCGCTGATGTATGCCGCCGAGCTGCGGTTGCCGCCCGACACGACCAAAGCCGACCGCGCCCAAGTCGTCGCGCAGGTTCTCGAGGAGCTCGAGATGACCCGGCACGCCGATACTCGCGTCGACAAGTTGTCCGGCGGTCAGCGTAAGCGTGCGTCGGTGGCGCTGGAGCTGTTGACCGGGCCGTCGCTGCTCATCCTCGATGAGCCGACGTCCGGCCTGGACCCCGCCCTGGACCGGCAAGTCATGACGATGCTGCGCGATCTCGCCGACGCGGGCCGCGTCGTGCTCGTCGTGACGCACTCGCTGACCTACCTCGACGTCTGCGACCAAGTGCTGCTTCTCGCACCGGGCGGCAAGACAGCGTTCTTCGGACCCCCGAGTGAGATCGGCGCGTCTATGGGGACGACCAACTGGGCCGACATCTTCAGCACGGTCGCAAGCGATCCGGACGCGGCCAACCGCCGGTTCCTCGACCAGCACGGCCCTCCGCCACCGCCCCCGCCTGCGGAGCAACCCAAAGACCTCGGCAGTCCGACACGGACCAGCCTTTGGCGGCAGTTCTCGACGATCGCGCGACGCCAGGTGCGTCTGATCGTCTCGGACCGCGGCTACTTCATCTTCCTGATGATGCTGCCGTTCATCATGGGCGTGCTGGCAACTACGGTGCCCGGCGAAGCCGGATTCGGCAGCCCCAGTCCGACGAGCGAGTCGCCGAACGAACCGGGAACGATCCTGGTGCTGCTCAACGTCGGCGCCATCTTCATGGGCACTGCGCTGACGATCCGGACCCTCATCGGGGAGCGGGCGATCTTCCTGCGCGAGCAGGCGGTCGGGTTGTCCACGACCGCATACATTTTCGCAAAGATGTGCGTCTTCACGGTGTTCGCGGTGCTACAGGCGACCATCGCCGTCGCGATCACGGTGTGGGGCAAAGGCGCTCCCACTCAGGGCGCGGTGATGCTGAAGAACCCGACCCTCGAGTTGTGGTTCGATGTCGCATTCACCTGCGTCGCCGCAGCGATGGTCGGCCTGGCGCTCTCGGCACTCGCCAGGTCGAACGAGCAGATCATGCCGCTGCTGGTGGTGGCGATCATGTCTCAGCTGGTGTTCTCGGGCGGCATGATCCCGGTGACCGGGCGCCTTGTGCTCGACCAGCTGTCATGGTTGACGCCGGCCCGTTGGGGTTTCGCCGCGTCGGCGTCGACGGCAGATCTGCTCAAGCTGGTTCCCGGTCCGGTGACACCGAAGGACTCGCACTGGAAACACACGCCGTCCGCGTGGATGTTCGACGTTGGGATGCTTTTCGTGATCTGTGTCGGCTACGCGACGTTCGTCCGGTGGCGAATTCGGCTCAAGAGTTAGCTCAGGCCGCGAGCTCGTCCTCCTTTTGTAGTTCGACGCTGCCGCACACCACTTCTTGGCAACGGCGGGCAAGTTCGCGGCGGTCCGTGCCGGGCATCTGCAACGCTCCGACGTGGATCTCGACCACAGTCCGTCGCGTCGCGACCACTCGCCACACCGACCGAGTCAGCGTGTCCTCGCCGACAAAAGCCGGAACCGTCGACAAGCGGCCGTCTCGGTGGTGGTAGCTCAGTCGAAGCGGCAGCACGGGCCTGTCCGCGTCGATCGCGGCCTGAAACATCGCAGGCCGGAACGGGCCATATCCCAGACCGCACCACGACGTGCCCTCCGGGAACGTCATGACTGTCCGACCGGACTTCAGCCGCGCGGTCACTTGGGCGACGACTCCCGGCAACGGCCGCAACTTCGTGCGGTCGATCGGGATGGCACCCAGAGCCCGCGCCATCTGGCCGATGCCCGGCCACTTGATCATGTCGGCCTTCGCGACGAACGTGGCCGGCATCACCGCCCAGATCACCAGAACGTCGGCCCAGGAAATGTGCGGGCTGACCACCAGCGCCCCTGGCATATCGCGAATTACGTTGTCCGGCATTGCGATTCGCACCCCAACGCAGCGAAGAAGAAGCTGGCTGTAATGCCGGACAAGTCGGTCCTGCCCGGGATGCGGAATCGCCGTGAACGGCATCAGCGGCAGAACGGCGAAAATCAGAAATGTGCGCCAGCAGCCCCGGACGATCCGCACAATGCGCCCCAGAAACCGGACGGGGTCGTCGCGGACGCAGCTCTCGTCGCAGGGAGCGACCGGCACCCACGCATGCGTCATTGCTGAATCTCCTCGGCCATTTCGCTGGCGGCCGCCACCGACCTGAGGCGGTTGAGGTAGCGGATGTCGGCTTCGCGCTTGTCCAGCAGAACCATGAAATCGGCCACGCCGAAGTCCGGGTCATGCGCGGGCTCGCCGCACACGTTCGTGCCGAGCCGCAGGTAGCCACGCATCAGCGGCGGCACGGTCACTCGCATGGGCAGCGGAATGCCGTCGAACGACACCGGTCGGTACGGCTGCACGGTGTAGGCCGAACGGTGCCGCTTCAGCACGAAGTCCCGCACGCCACGTGCCTGCTGTCCCGGCAGGCCGACGCCCTGAATCGGCACAGACACGCAACCGGTCACGTAGTTGTGTCCGCAGTGGTCGAGATAGGCCAAAATTCCGGCCCACATCAAGAGCACCACCGCGCCGTTGCGATGGTCGGCACGCACCACGGCCCGGCCCATCTCGACCAGCGACGCCCGCAGCGGGTCTAGCTCGTGTACGTCGAACTCGGTGGCGGTGTACAGCCCGCCCGCTGCGACCGCCCCCGCCGGAGGCAGCACCCGACAGCAGCCGACGAGTTCGCCGGAGCTGTCGTCGCGAATCAGCAGATGGTCGCAGTACTGGTCGAAACAGTCGGCATCACTGGCGGCCGTCAGCGTGAACCCTGGTTCCAAGGTGAACACCTCATAGCGGAGCCGCTGCGCCGCTTCGATGAGCGCCGGATCGGTGGATAAGAGCAGCGAGTACTTGGGTGCCTCCGAATCCCGGGAGTCAGAGGCAAGAAGGACAGACGCGGTGCTCATGGCTGCACCGTCAAGTAGCGCGATAGCTGCGAGATTTGCTGAGCCGGGTCGTACATGTTTGCAGTATTCCATCGCGGATGGCATGCCGCCGGGTTTATTGCCCACTTGTTCAGCGAATCGTGGTCTGCAGGTTACATCAATGTCTCTCTGCTAACTGCCCAGGCCAGCCGTGCCGATGGCCGCCGAGGGCGTGCAGGCCGCTGTCGGCCGACTGTCAAGCAGACCTCGGCTTCCGGAAAAAACCTTTCTCCCATTCCTTTTGGGCCTTGGCTCCCTCACGGATATAGGGCGTGAACGGCGCGATATGAAGGATCAGCCAATTGATGAACGATGCCGGAAAGCGCAATGGCTTGACGAAATCGACGAACAACACGACGCGGGTCTGCTCGGAGTGGTTCCACACCTCGTGCTCGTACGAGTCGTCGAAGATCAGCACCTTGCCTTCGTCCCAATGGCAGACCTCGTTATCGACGCGGATGGCGACCGTGCCAGGCGGTGAGTTCGGCACGATCAGTCCGAGATGTAGGCGGAGCACTCCGTTGTACACGCCACGATGCGGTTTGAGTTGTTTTCCCGGTTCGAGGATCGAAAACATTGCCGTCTGTAGTTGCGGGATCGTCTGCACGATGCGCCAGGTCTGCGGGCACTGACGGGCAGCTTCCTCCGACTTGGCGCCGAATCCGACAAATAGGAACGTCTTCCAGTCCCGGTCGGTGCTGATCGCTCGGACTTCGCCGATGATCTCATGGAAGCCGGGCAACTCGTCCTTGCGTGTCAGCAGGCGATCGAGTTCGGCGCGGATCAGGTGCCACTCCCGCTCGATTTCGGTTGCCCAAGGGAATTCGGCGGTGGTGAAGACGGGTCGGTTGCCGACCTTCGAGTATTTCCAATTGAGCTGCTCGGCCCACGAAACAAGGCCGCCCAGCGCTCGGTTCAGAAGCCCGGGACGGCTGATCGTATCTTCGACGCCGTCGGTGCGCTGAGTCTGAGCTTTCACCGCTGCAGCCTTTCCTGACACATTTTGGCGATTGGCAATGAACTGCACATATTAACGCGGCACGTGGCGACGCATGCGGCGAATATGAACCCGACGCCACTAGCTGGCCAAGCTCGCCAAGGACTGACTTCGCCGTGGCTTAATCCGGCGAGGATTCGTCGCGGACGGCGGCGCCCGAGACCCCAGGAGACACCGCATGAAGAAGTCAGCAGTGGCCATGGGCGTTGCCATCGCGACCATCTCGCTCATCGTCGGACTCGTTGGGTGCGGCAAGGATTCCAAAACGAGCACCACCTCGACCACGACCACGACCACGACCACGACCACGACCACGACCACATCCGCGCAGGCGTCGGGACCTCATCAAACACTCGGCGACTACTCGAAAGAGAACAACATCCAAGAGACCCTGATAAGCCGCGGCACTCCTGGCGCGCCAGTCGTCGACCTAGGGCTGCCTGACGGATGGACGGCGCAGCCCGAGAGCAACGACGCGCCGTACGGCGCCATTGTGTTCGATACCCCGTCCGATCCCAACGACCCACCCAGATTCCGCGCGTTCTTCGAGAAGCTGACCGGCAATGTCGACACAGACAAGCTACTGGCCGCTTCGCCGGGCGAGGTCCTGAACCTGCCGGGTTATGAAGGTGGCGAAGGCCAAAGAGACACACTGGCTAACTTCCCCGCATATTCGGTCGGCGGCGAATACACCAAGGACGGGGCGAAGCGGATGGCCGCGCAGAAGGCCGTGGTGATCCAAGGCTCGGACGGCATCTATCTGCTTCT
>DASWBF010000152.1:0-1637 GCA_036390735.1 Mycobacterium sp.
TGCGGATGCCGCGACCGCGACCGCGTCCGCGCCGACGAGATGCGCAATGTCGGCCGTGTCGTCGATGGTGCCGAGCACCGGTATGCCGCTGGGCAGGCTCACCCCGGCCTGCTCAGGCTGGTGCGAAAGGCACGCCGCGACCGCCTTCATCCCACATTCGGTGTCCGCGCACAGGTCCTCGATGATGCTGGCGACTAACTCACTGGGACCGACGACGAGGACGCGGCGCTGCCAGCGTCCGCGCATCGCCACCATTCGCGACCGGCAACGCCAAGCCGGTCACCAGCCGGCCTAGTGCCGCGTCAGGCAACCTTTGCCTTGTTGACGATCTCGCGGAGTCGGCGGTTGTCTTTGTGGCGGTTTCGCCAGGCGATGTAGCGGCGGATCATGCTGGCTTGTTCTTGGTGGCTGGGGTGGTCGGTGCCGTCGAGGGCGAAGTAACGCAGGGCGGTGAACTGGGCCTCGATGCGGTTCAACCACGAGGCGTAGTAGGGGACGTAGGCCAGCTCGACGTTGTTGGCCGCCGCCCAGTCGGCGACCCGCTGGTCGCGGCGGGTGCTCAGGTGCGGGCTGAAGTTGTCGAGCACGATCGCGATGCGCACCTCGGGCGGGTAGAGGCTGCGCAGGTAGCGGCAGAAGGCAAGGAACTCGATCCGGCCCTTGCGGGGCTTGACGTGCCCGTAGAGCCGGTCGCGGGTCAGGTCGTAGCCGGCGAGCAGGTGCCGCACCCCGTGCGGGCGGGTGTAGGTGGCGCGCCGCCGGCGGCGCGGGTGCTCGGCGCCGCCGCCGCGGGCGGCCCACTGCTTGCCCGGATGGGGTTGCAGGTTGAGCGGGCCGAACTCGTCGAGGCAGAACACCACCGTCGGGTCCGCCGGTCCGGGCTGGGCCCGCCCGTCGACGATCGCATACAGCTGAAGGACCCGGTTCTTCTTCGCCTCGTAGTCGGGATCGGTGGAGCACTTCCAGGTTTTGATCACTTGAAAGGAGACGCCCTCCTCGCGGAGCAGAAGGCGCAGGCCTTCGTGGCTGATGTCGTCGACCACCCCCTTGGCGACCAGGAAGTCGGCCAGCTTGGTCAGACTCCAGGTGGAAAACGGCAGGTCGTGGTCGGTCGGCCGACCCAACGCCACCTTCTTGATTTCCTGCCGTTGGGGCAGGGTGAACGTCGGCGGTCGACCCCCCGCATAGCGCGGGTAGAGGCTGTCGAACCCGTCGCGGTTGAAGTTGTGCAGCACGTCCCGAACCCGGTCCTCGCTGCTGAACGCGACCTTGGCGATCTGTGGCACCTCCATGCCCTGCGCGGACAGCAGCACGATCTGCGCCCGGCGCCACGTCACCACCGACCCCGAGCTGCGCCGCACCAAGCGCAGCAGCCGGTTGCCCTCGTCGTTGCTGATGTCGCGGACTCGCACCCGTTCGGCCATCGCCGCCTCCTGGGGGAAGACAGAAGGAACGACGGCAGCATTGGATCAGACCGCAGCCAACTGTGGGATCTTGATCGGCGAGTCGCGTAACAGGGCGAAAGTTCAAGGGCGCAGCACTAGACGGCGAGACGCCCACCTGGATGACGTCGCGGACGTCGATGACCTACCGGACCTGCGCCGGCCTGCAGCACGGTCATGAGCGCCTGCGCCTTC
>DASWBF010000153.1:0-4865 GCA_036390735.1 Mycobacterium sp.
CGTCAGTTCGGCCTACCAGCTCAAGCACGTGGCCAACCACGAAGCCAGAGTGGTGCGGCACAACCTGCTGTGCGACTGGGACGACACCGACTCGCTGATCGCGTCAGACCACCGGTACGTGCCGTCGGCGGTGTTCACCGATCCGCAGATCGCCAGCGTCGGTCTGACCGAAAACCAAGCGCGCGCACAGGGTTACACCTTCAGGGTCAAGGTGCAGGACTACAGCGACGTGGCATATGGATGGGCGATGGAGGACACCACCGGTATCGCGAAGATCATCGTCGACGACGATACCGGGTTGATCCTCGGAGCGCATCTGATGGGCCACCAGGCGTCGTCGCTGATCCAGCCGATCGTGCAGGCGATGAGCTTCGGGCTGCCCGCCCAGGACATGGCCCGCGGCCAGTACTGGATTCACCCGGCGCTGCCGGAGGTGATCGAGAACGCGCTGCTGGCGCTCTGCGGCGAGCCGCCGTGGCCGTCATCGCGGCGACATTAGCGGTTCCCACGAGATGCCGCCTTCGTCACGCCGTTCCACATCTTGGCCTCCGACTCTGGTTTCGTACGCTCCGCCGGCGTGTCCTGAACGAAACCGCAGAGTCGGCGCAGAGAGGCGGCGACCGCTGACCCGACAGCTGGATTTCCAATTGGCCGACGTCCGGCGTGTCGCGGATACCCAGACGCGGGCAAGGTTTACAACGGCTGCATGGCTAAGTTCGACGACAGCTATCCGGTGCGGCTCCGTGGGGACCTCGACGCCTCTGTGTCGCGCTGGTTGTGGTTGATCAAGTGGCTGTTGCTCATTCCGCACTACCTCGTGATCGCGGCGATCGTCAGCGGGATGGTGCACCTGAGCGATGACTTCGACGACTCAGGATCCGCGACCATTCCGTCGTTCGGCGTGCTTGTGGTGATCATCATCGCGGCCCTGCTGTTCACCGGCCGCTATCCCCGGGGGCTGTTCGACTTCCTGCTCGGAATCAATCGGTGGATGTTCCATGTTCGCGCGTACGCGTTGCTGTTCCGCGACGAATACCCGCCATTCCGGTTGGACCAGGGCCCGCGCGAGCCGGGAGCGCACTCTCCCCCCGCGCGAGAAGACGCAAAAAACCCGAAATGTAGCAAGTAGCGGGGATTTGCGTCTTGTCGCGCCTTGCAGCTAACGCTTGATGGCGGTGACCAGCAGGTACTCCGCATCGTACGCCGCCCGACCGGGCTCGGCTGCCCGATTCCACGCGGTGAGGAAGCTCAAGAAATCCCGATCCAACTGCTCGATCCGGTCCGGCCGATCTTCGTTGAATCGATAGACCGCGATTGTCGGTCCATAGTTGCGCTTCCAATATTCCCGGAACTCAAGCGGATTCGCGCAGTGGTCCATCACGACCTCCCGGCGGCGTGCCTGCAGCCCGGTGACCCGCTCTCCGAACAACTTCCGTACGTACGCTTCGTCGCCCCACAATGGTGGCGGACTGGCGCCGGGCGGCGGTGGCGGCGCGTGGGGCTTCATGGTCGCGAACAGGTTGCCGATGAAGCCCTCCGGCGTCCAGTTGACCATCCCGATGGTTCCCCCTGGCCGGCACACCCGGACCAGCTCGTCGGCGGCGGTCTGGTGATGCGGCGCGAACATCGCACCGACGCAGGACATCACGAAGTCGAAGCTGTTGTCCGCGAACGGCATTGCCTCCGCATCGGCTTCCACCCACTCGAGATCGACGCCATGCTCTGCGGCGATCCGACGCCCGGCGTCGAAAAGCTCCGGCGTCAGGTCGCTCGCGGTGACAATCGCTCCCGCGGCCGCGGCCGGGATGGCGGCGTTACCGGAGCCTGCCGCCACGTCCAGGACGCGATCTCCGGCGCGAATACCGCACACTCGGACAAGTTCGGGCCCCAACTCGGGAATGAGTTCGGCGGCGACCGCCGGGTAGTCACCCAACGCCCACAGGGCGCGGTGCCTGGCCTTGAGTTGACGGTCCGAATCTTGTTCCTGTGTCGACCTGGCGTGTCGTTCCGCGGTGGTCATCTCGTGTCTCCTTCAGCGTTGTGTCTGCGGACGCGAATAACGGTGCCGAGCCGTATTTCGGCAACGCTTCGGTGATGATGAAATCGGCTGGTGGCGGTGCTGCGGAGGCTTCGCGCGGCGGAGCGATCCCAGCCGTACCGGCCAACGCCGGCCCCGCGAAGCAGCGCCTGAGCTGCGAATTTCGCGAATAGATCGGCGTTGCCGAAACCCACGCTTGCGTCGTTGGTGCGTTCAATCAACGGGCCACACAACGGGCCCACGAAACCAAGGAGAAGAACTGCGCACCAACCAGTTCCAGGTGCCGAAGTGACGCAACGTCACCGTCTTCAGAGCTGCGGCGGTCGCACTCGCGACCGGCGCCATCGCAGCGCCCGCGGTCTCACACGCAGAAAAAGTGTGGGACATCGGTCAATATGACTCGTGCGTGGCAGCGGCAAACAACAGGTATCAGTCTGGCAAAACCGATGTCACGACATGGGGGGAAGAGATCAGGTTTTGCCGCGACCGGTCCGGCGGGGAGTGGACTGAGAGCCAGGGGTGCACGGCGCCTCCAGCCACATTCCAGACCCAACCGCAAACGCCACGCTCGGTCGTGGTGCCTGTGCCGCGCGAAGCCGCGCTGCCCTGACGGCGATGGCGACCGGCCGGGCCCAGAGATGCTGGGAGCCGGCCGGATTCGTGCACAACGGCTCACACGAACCCGGCCAGCGCCGCGCGCGCCCGAATGACGGCCGCGGCACCGCTCAAAGCGTCGGAATTGCCGTCGCCGAGCGCTGCAACCTGTTCCTCACTCAACGGTGACGGCTTGCCCGCATCGACGAGTGCATGGTGCAACGCAACGGCGTCGTCGTCGGCGCCCAGGCGCACCAGCAACCGCGTCACGTAGCGCAGGTTGAGCCACTGCTGGCTCCAGTCCCCGACCCGGTCCCAGTGGTCGAGCACGTCGATGAACATCCGCGCCGCCGTTGCCGGATCCCCGTGCACCCCACGGGTCGCCGCGGCCTCCATGAACGCGATTCCAAACCACCAGAAGTTTCGCACCGCTGCGGCTAGCTGCGCGGCGTCGTCGAACAGCGCCAGCGCCCGGTCGGGCTCTGACTTCTTGAGCACCAGGCCAAGCGCGTAGCGGGCCATCGACTGCGCCGTCGGGTTGGCCGTCTCGTCGGCGACCTCCACCGACGCCTGCGCCGCACGCAGTCCGGCGCCGGGATTGCGCAGTGCGGCTTGGCAAATCGCGACGTAGAAGAGTGCCCACACCAGTCGGATCGGGTCGGCGTCGCGGCGGGCGTGCGCCACTTCGCCGATGTAATGGGTCAGCGCGGCGCCCGGATCACCGTCGTAGAGCGACAAGTCGGCGAGCACGTCCGCGGGATACGCAATTCGACCGGTGTTTCGACCGGGAACACGTCCCCCGGCGAGGACCGCCAGTGCCCGCGCGCGGTCGAAGTCGCCACGGTTCCACGCGCCCCGCGCGGCGAAACCGACCGCGGCGGGAAACAGCGGGTGGTTGGGATCGGCGAACTCGAGCGCCTTTTCGGCCCAGCCGGCAGACTCGTAACCGACCCGCAAGTGCACGAGCTCTGGCAATGACGTGACCAACCGGAGTGCAAGGTCGATGTCCTGATCCGCCATCGCCCGCTCGAACGCCGCCCGCATGTTGTCGTAGTCGGGCAGCGCCCGCTCGACCCACGCCCGTTCGTCCGCACCGTGCATGCCAGCTTGGGCGCGCTCGACGAGCTCGGTGTAGTACACCGTATGCCTCGTCGCGTATTGATCGTCAATCGCGTTCTCCCGCAAGCGCTCACGGCCGTAGGCACGCAGTGTTTCCAAGACGCCATATCGGGTCCGGTCGAGAACGCTGCGCACAATCACCATCGACTTGTCGACGAGCCCGGTGAGCAACTCGAGCGTGTCGTCCTCGGACGTCCCGTCCGCCCCGCACACGCCGTGTGCCGCTTCGAGGTCCCACCCGCCCGCGAACGCCGACAGCCGCATGAACAACGACTGCTCGGGTTCGGTGAGCAGCTGGTAGGACCAGTCGATCGTCGCTGCCAGGCTCTGCTGTCTGGGCAGCGCGCCGCGCGTGCCTCCACTCAGAAGGCGCAAGCCATCCAGGCGTCTGGCGACGTCAAGGCTGCTCATCGCCCGCATCCGGGCCGCCGCCAATTCGATCGCGAGCGGCAGGCCATCGAGCCTTTGACAGATCTCGGCAACCGCGCCGACCGGCTCGTTGTCGAGGTCGAAGTCGGGCCGACTTGCCCTCGCTCGATCGGCGAACAATCTGGTGGCGTCCTCGACCGGCAGCGGCGGGACTAGCAGGACCCGCTCACCCTCGATGCCGAGCGCCTCTCTACTGGTAGCCAGCACCGATATCCGCTGGCAATGTTGGACGATCTGTGCGAGCAACGCTGCCGCCGCGTCCAGAACGTGCTCGCAATTGTCGACGACGAGAAGAAGCTCGCGCGTCCGCAGGTACTCGATCACGGTCTCCTCGATGCCGAGACCCTGTTGCTGCTGCAACCGCAGAGTCGCCGCGATGGCGTGGCTCACCGCCTCACTGGCATCGAGCGGCGCGAGTTCGCATACCCACACGCCGTCAGCGAAGCGCTTCTGGCCGCGCCATGCGGCCTCGAGTGCGAGCCGGGTCTTTCCGACACCGCCGACCCCGGTCAACGTCACCAACGGACCCTCACGGAGCGCGGTGATCACCCGCTCCATCTCCTGGTCCCGGCCGACGAAGCTGGTCGCGCGCCGTGGCAGATCGACGACGGCAGGACGGTCGGGTGTTCGCACGGCCCGCGCAGGAACCTCGTGGTCGCCGTCGAGAATCTGCTGATGCACCTGA
>DASWBF010000154.1:0-12426 GCA_036390735.1 Mycobacterium sp.
GCCAGCCTTGCAGGCCGGTGAGCATCGTCAGGATCACTAGCTTGGAGGCCAAGTACGCGCCGCGCGACAGGCCGATGGTGTGTTCGGGCGATAGATCGCCTGCTCTTTGACGATCTCGCGAATCGAGGCGGCGCAGCCCATCAGTGCGCCGCCGATGACCAGTAGCACCAGCAGCTGCCGTGGCTGCTGGGATTGCTGCGCGATGGCCTGTGCCACCGAAAGCCCGGCGCTGCCCGGAACGGCATGCAAGAACAGGCTCAGCACCAGCGGCAGCGCGAGCATGAACACCGAGTACTGCCGGTCACCGGCGATGACCGAGAGGTACCGCCGGCACAGAATCGCGAACTGGTCGAGCGGGCTCTGCTGCGCGACGGCCGCAATGGCTTAGCGGGAGCGGAGGCGACAGCTTGCTGCCCGAACGGCTGCGTGGCGGGCCTGATGTAGGTCCCGTACAAGTGGGAGTTCGCCAAGCGGGCGGCCCAGTCGGTAGTGGTGTCGCGTTCGAGCAGCGTGAACAGGTCGGGAAAGTCGACGCAACCGAAATACTCGAGCGCCTGCGTCGGCGGCCCGCAGTACGCCATGCGGCCACCGGGCGCGAGGATGAGCAGACGGTCGCACATCTCCAGCTGCGCAACGTTATGGGTAACCACCACCACCGAGCGACCGCCGTCCGCAAGCCCGCGCAGCATCTGCATCACCGACTTGTCGTAGCCGGGATCCAGCCCGGAGGTTGGTTCGTCAAGAAACAGCAGCGATGGCTTGGTCAACAGTTCCAGCGCGACGCTGACGCGCTTGCGTTGCCCACCGGACAAGCTGGAGATGCGCTGATTTGCCTGGGCCCGCAGACCGAGTTCGGTGAGCACCTCGTCGATCCGGTTCAATCGTTCAGCGGGGCTCACGTCGTCTGGAAAGCGAAGCTGCGCAGCGTAATTCAATGCCCGCCACACCGTGAGCTGAGTATGCAGAATGTCGTCTTGCGGCACGAAACCGATTCGGTGCCGCAGTTCGGCGTAGTTCTCGTACAGGTCACGTCCGGCGTAGCAGACCTGCCCGACCCGCGCAGGGCGGAACCCCGTGAGCGCACCGAGCAGCGTGGACTTCCCGGCACCGGTCGGCCCGACCACGGCCAAGAAGCTGCGCTGCGGCAACGCGAAGCTGACATTGTCCAGCAGCACCCGGCCCTTCTCGGTGGCCACCGTCAGCCCTGACGCCTCGAAGGACACATCGCCGGCGTCGATGTACTCCTCGAGACGGTCACCCGCCATGTGCAGGCGCTGGTGGCCGATCACCACCAGGTCGGTGGGGCCAAGCGCCGCCCGCGCGATGCGGACGCCGTTGACGTAGGTGCCGTTAGCGCTGCCGAGGTCCACGAGTTCCCACTGCTCGCCCGACCGTCGCAACTCGGCGTGATGACGCGAGACGAGCAGATCGCCCAGGACCACGTCGTTGTCGAGTGCCCGACCGATCCTCACCGCGGGCCGATCGATGTTGTGCACCGCCGACGGTTCGCGCGCATCGCCGGGCTGCGGCGGCGCGCTTGGCGTCAGTTGGACCATCACACCGTTGGGCACCGGGCCGAGCCACACTGTCACCGGGCCCTTCACCACGAGCTGTTCCAGCGGCCGGCCGTCGACGAACATTCCGGCCGGGCTGTGATTGATCAGAACCCAGCCGGCCGGCGTCGCGGTCAGCGTCGCGTGATGGCGCGATATCGATGGGTTTTGGGTACGGACGTCGACGTCGAGGGCTCGCCCGATTCGCCATGGACGGTCAGGTGTCGCGTGCCACACACGGCCCTCGACCCGCAGCTCGAGCTGCCGGCCTGCCGCGGCGGGTTCGACCGTTCCACCCATGATTACCTCCGGGCTGACGCTAACCGTTCGCACGCGTGGGCGCGTGAAAACCGTATGGTCGCCCGATCGTCGATTCATCCAAGCGCCGTCGGCAGCGCGGGAATTGGCTCACAATGAGCGTGGCGCCGATGAAAGGGGGCCGCTCGGATGGCGGCGGACGAGGGTCTCGCGCTTGGTGTTCTCGGCCCATTGCAGATGCGCGTCGGCGGCACGGAGGTGCCGTTGGGCACGCCAAAGCAACGTGCGGTGCTGGCGATGTTGGTGATCAACCGCAACCGCCCGGTCAGCATCGAATCGCTGTTGAACGCGGCGTGGGAGCAATGGCCGCCATCGGGCGCGCGGGCCAGCCTGCATTCGTACGTTTCGAATCTGCGCAGGCTGATCGGCGAGGGAGAGGTCGACGCTCGCACCATCTTGGTCAGTGCCGCACCGGGATATCGGCTGAATGTCCGCGAAACCGACTGCGACATAGGGAGGTTCGTCACCGAAAAGAACGCGGGTGTGCAGGCGGCGGCCGCGGGCCGCTTCGAGCAGGCAAGCCGCCACCTGACTGCAGCGCTGAGCGAATGGCGCGGCCCGGTCCTCGAGGACTTGCACAACTTCCAGTTCGTCGACGCGTTTGCGACTGCCCTGACAGAGGACAAGATCTTGGCCCACACCGCCCGCGCGGAAGCTAAAATCGTCTGCGGGCGTGGGTATTCCGTGATCGGCGAGCTCGAGGGGCTCGTCGTCGAACACCCTTACCACGAGCCGCTGTGGGCGCAACTGATCACCGCTTACTATCTGTCCGAACGGCAATCCGAGGCGCTGGACGCGTTCAACCGTCTCAAAGCGATCCTGGCCGACGATCTCGGTATCGATCCTGGCCCGACCGTGCGCGACCTCCAATCGCGGGTACTGCGCCAGGAGCCGCTGGACGTGAAGCAAGCCGCCCAGAACACGGCGGAGCGCGCGATCACGATGCTTCAGCAGCGCACGTTGGTCCACGGCGAGGGCGCGCTCGCGCGGTTGCGCGACACGTCCGGACGCAGCTTTCCGTTGTGCGCGGCGGCCACCACGATCGGCCGTCTTGCCGACAACGACATCGTTCTCGACGACGCCAGCGTCAGCCGCAATCACGCCGTCATCGTCGACACCGGGACCAACTTCGTGATCAGCGATTTGCGGTCGGCCAATGGAGTCAGGGTCGGAGATCATCGAGTTCGCGGTAGTGCCAAGCTGGCCGACGGCGACCATATCGGTATCGGCGGCCACGAGTTCGTCTTTGAAATCGGCGCACCGCAAATCGCTGTTTCTGATGCCGACCGGGGGTTAGCGTGAAAGCCGGCAAAACGCGTGCCCGGGCTACCGGCGGTTAGAGGAGACGGCGATGAGCGGCGCCCCCCAGGGTTCGCGCGTGGGTACCCAGTTTGGGCCCTATCACCTGAAACGGTTGATCGGGGCCGGCGGCTTCGGCGAGGTATACGAGGCAGAAGACACCGTCAAGGAACGCATCGTCGCGCTGAAGCTGCTGCCCGAGGCGTTGTCGAAGGATCCGGTCTTTCGCAAGCGCATGAAGCGAGAGGCACACGCCGCCGGGCGTCTGCAGGAACCCCACGTGGTGCCGATCCACGATTACGGCGAGATCGACGGGCTGCTGTTCGTGGACATGCGCCTGATCGACGGCGCCGACCTTCACGCGCTGCTGGAAGAGAAAGGGCCGCTACCGCCTGCCCGGGCGGTCGCGATCATCCGTCAGGTCGCCGCCGCGCTGGATGCCGCGCACCTAGCGGGGGTGATGCACCGCGACGTCAAGCCGGAGAATGTTCTGATCACCCGCGACGACTTCGCCTATCTCGTCGACTTCGGGTTGGCGACCGCGGCCAGCGACGAGCGGCTGACGCAAATGGGCACGATGGTCGGCACCTTCAACTACATGTCCCCCGAGCGCTTCCGCAACAAGGAACTCACCCACCGCGCCGACATCTACTCGTTGGCGTGCGTGCTGCACGAATGCCTGACGGGAAGGCGTCCTTACCGGGCGGACAGCCTCAGCGCGCTGATCACCGCGCACCTGACCGCGGCGATCCCGCGGCCGAGCCAGATACGCCCGGGCATCCCGGTGCCCTTCGACCAGGTGATCGCTCGCGGCATGGCCAAGAACCCCGAGGAGCGGTACGCGACCGCGGGCGATCTGGCGAACGCCGCGCTCGACGCGCTCACTGCGACCGACAAGCGGCAGGCGGCCAGGATTCTGGAGCGCAGTGAGGAGTCCACCCAACCGACCGGACCGCCCGCAGCACCCCCGACGCAGCCGTATCGACCGCCGCCGCCCACCAACCGGCCTGCGCCCACCAACCGGCCTGCGCCGACCCCGCCGCCGCCCACCAACCGGCCTGCGCCGACCCCGCCGGCCGGGCCGACCATGGGCTCGGGCCCGATCCAGCGCTTCGCCGGCCCGACCTCCGCGGGGAGCCAGGGCAACTTCGGCAGCGGTCCCCTGCCCGTTTCGGCGCCGCCGCCGTGGACACCGTCGCGTTCCCAATCAGGCCCCCACCCGGTGCGACGCAAGCGCGCGCCGTGGCTCATCGGGGGCGCCGTGGCGGCGGCCCTGGTCGTGGCGGCCGTGATCGTGCTGTTCGCAACGGGCGTCTTCCCCGTGGGCGGTGACGGTCCGCCGCCGCCGCCGCCGCCGGACTCGTCGAGCGTGCCGCCTTCGGGATGGACCGCCGACGACGACACGCTCATCGGCTACTTCACCAAGCCGGGGTACAACCGCAACAACTGCACCCCGCAGCACCCGCCGAAGGACGGCACCCTTTCGACGCTGGAATGCGACGCGCTCAGCGGAGGTCCCGACAGCGCAACACTCTCTCTCTACGCCGATCAAAGCGCGCTCGACGACGGGTTCCGGAACGTCACCTCCAGCGCCAGCCTCGAGACCTGCCCTGACGGCACGGCGTCGCCAGGAAAGTGGCACTACACCAACGACCCGACGGCGACGGCCGGCCAGGTCGCGTGCGGAATGGACGGCGGCGACGCGGTGGTCGTCTGGTCGGATGACTCAAAGGACTTCGTTGCGGTGGTTCGCGGTTCTAACCTCAAGGACCTCTTCACCTGGTGGCAGAAGGAGTCCTAAGGGCGCCGACCGTGCTCCGGAACGGGCCGCGCCGATACCTGCGGCCACCACGAAGGCGATGCCGGCGACGGCAGCCGCATTGGGCGTCTGGCTCAGGATCACGAGCCCGATGACCAACGCGAATGCCGGCTCCAGGCTCATCAGCGTGCCGAACGCTGCGGCCCTCAGCCGCCGCAGCGCCAGCATCTCCAACACGAACGGGACAACCGGCAGCAGCACCGCCAAGCCGAGTCCGATCAGCAGTAACTCGGGTGTGAGCCGGCCGATTACCGACGGTCCCACCACGGCCGTTGCGACCAGCGCCGCGACGGGCATGGAGACGGCCAGCCCGTTGATGCCGGCGACGTCGTCGCCGACGCGCTGGGTCAGCAGGATGTACAGCGCCCAGCAGACGGCGGCGGCCAGCGCGAACGCCACGCCCACCGGGTCGACGGTCCCGCTCCACGGCTGGGTGAGCAGCACCACCCCGACCGCCGCAAGGGCCGGCCACAGCAGGTTCCGGGCGCGGCCGTGGGCCACCGCCACGCCGAGGGGGCCGAGGAATTCCAGCGCGCTGGCGGTGCCCATCGGTATCCGGTCCAGCGCGGCCATGAACAACAGCGTGATTCCGGCGGTGACGGCGCCGAGCAGCACACACGCTGCGAAGGCACGGGCCGTGAACGCGGCCCGTTTGGGGCGCACGACGATCAGCAGCAGCAGGCCGGCCCAGGCCAGCCGGAGCCAGGCGGCGCCGTCCACCCCGACGCGGTCGATCAGTGCCACGGACACGGCGAGACCGAGCTGCACGCACAGCATCGACGCAACCGCCATCGATGCGCCGATGTGTGCGGGCGTGCGGGTCATTGCTGCATTCAACGGTATCTCGACTGTTCATGTCCACGTGAATTTGGTGGACATACCGTTCATGAAAAGCGAACAATACCGGTGTGGACACCCGTCGGCTCTGGCTGCTGCTCGAGCTGTCCCGGCTCGGGTCGATGCGCGCGGTCGCCGACGCGCACGGGTTGACCACGTCGACGGTGTCTCAACAGATCGCGGCGCTGGGCAAGGAGACCGGCGCGCAGCTCGTCGAACCGCAGGGCCGTCGCGTGCGGCTGACGCCTGCTGGCCGGCGCCTGGCCGACCACGCCGTCAACATCCTCGCGGCCGTCGACGCCGCGCGGCTCGACCTCGATCCGGATGCCGATCCAGCCGGGGTGTTGCGGGTCGGCGGATTCGCCACTGCGATCCGCGACTCGCTGCTGCCGATCCTGGCTGACCTGGCCCACAGCCACCCACGCGTCGAGGTGGTGATCAGCGAATACGAGCCCGACGAAGCGTTCGCGTTGCTTGCCGACGACAAGCTGGACCTCGCGCTCACGTACGACTACAACCTGGTGCCGGCCTCGCCCGGACCGATGCTCGAAACCGTGCCGCTGTGGTCGACGCCCTGGGGTCTGGGCGCTCAGGCGGAGGATGCACCGACCGACATCGCCGCACACGCTGCGCGGCCGTGGATCGTCAACTCGCGCAACACCGCTGACGAGGACGCGGTGCGCACGTTGGCGTCGCTGGCTGGTTTCTCCCCGCGGATCACTCACCAGATCGACAGCCTCGAGCTCGTCGAGGATCTGATTCTGGCCGGATACGGGGTTGGCTTGTTGCCGCTTGACCGTGCCACCCGCGAGGGCGTCGTGGTGCTGCCGCTGACCAAACCGGAACTCGTGCTGACCGCGTACGCGGCGACGCGGCGGGGGCGGTCGAACTGGGCGCCGCTGCGGCTGGTGCTCGACCGGCTCACGATGACTGTTGGCTGCTGCGATGGTCGGTAGTGGCGTGCAGCCGAAAACGAATGGCACGGTGTCGGGGCGGATAGATACCGTCGAAGCTATGCCCGCCTCCAGGCCGGCCATCGAAGCAATCGATCTGGTCAAGAAATTCGGCGCCGACGTCGCTGTCGACGGTGTGAGTTTCACCGTGCCGCAAGGCAGTGTGCTGGGCCTCCTGGGTCCTAATGGCGCCGGCAAGACCACCACCGTGCGGATGATGACCACACTCAGCCAACCCACCAGCGGCACCGCGCGGGTGGCCGGCTACGACGTGCGCGAGCAGCCGGACATGGTGCGACGCAACATGGGGTTGACGGGTCAGGTGGCGACGGTCGACGAGCTGCTCACCGGCCGGGAGAACATCCGGATGATCGGTGGGCTTTACGGTATCCGCCGCCGCGATCTCGCACAGTTGAGCGACGCACTGCTGCAACAGTTTTCGATCGCCGACGCCGCTGACCGCCCGGTCAAGTCGTATTCGGGCGGCATGCGCCGGCGCCTGGATTTGGCCGTGAGCCTGTTGGCCGGTCCACCGGTGCTGTTTCTCGACGAGCCCACCACGGGGCTGGATCCCCGCAGCCGCAACGACCTATGGGAAGTGTTGCGCGGGTTGGTGCGCGAGGGCACCACGCTGCTGCTGACCACGCAGTATCTCGAGGAGGCCGACCAGTTGGCCGACAACATCGTCGTCATGGACAAGGGCCGCATCATCGCCGAGGGCACGCCACTGCAGCTCAAGCAGCAGGCGGGCAACGCGAGCCTGGTGGTCACGGTGTCGCGCCCCGACGACCTCGCCGCCGCGGAAGCGCTGTTACGCAAGACCGGCGCCGAGGTGTTCATCGACACCGGCGCGCGCCAGCTGACCGCCGCCGCCGACGGCCTGGCCGATATGACCCGGGTCGCAGGCTGGTTGCGCGACAGCGAGATCGAGGTCGACGACATCGGGTTGTCGCGCCCTAGCCTCGACGACGTGTTCCTGTCACTGACCGGACACCGCACCGAAGCAGAGGAGGAGTCGGCATGACCGCTGTTACCCAGCAACTGCCCACGAAGTCGCACCGGCCGGCCACTCACCGCACCAACATCGCGCAGCAGTCATGGATCATGGTGAAGCGGAACATGATTCACACCAAGCGGATGCCAGAGATGCTGAGCGACGTGACCACGCAGCCCATCATGTTCGTGCTGCTGTTCGCGTTCGTGTTCGGCGCGTCGATCACCAACACCGGCGGGCCGTCCTACCGCGAGTTCCTGCTGCCGGGCATCCAGGCGCAGACCATCGTGTTCGCAGCGTTCGTCGTCGCCGCGGGGATCACCAATGACATCGAGAAGGGCGTCATCGACAGGTTCAGGTCGCTGCCTATCGCCAGGTCGTCGGTGTTGATCGGACGCAGCGTGGCAAGCCTGATCCATTCGTCGATCGGCATTGTCGTGATGGCGGTGACTGGCCTGGCCATCGGATGGCGCATCCGCGGCGGCGTCGCGGAGGCCGCGCTGGCGTTCGCACTCGTGCTGGTGTTCGGGTTCGGCATCATCTGGTTCGGCATCCTGGTCGGGTCGCTCATGCGGTCGGTGGAGGCGGTCAACGGCGTGATGTTCACCGTGCTGTTCCCGATCACGTTCTTGGCCAACACGTTTGCGCCGACCGAGCCGATGTCGCATTGGCTGCGGGTGATCGCCGAGTGGAACCCGGTGTCGTCGCTGGCGCAGGCGATGCGCGAACTGTGGGGCAACGGGCCACCCGCGCCGGAATCAGCGCAGCTGCCGCTGCACCACCCGGTGCTCGCGACGATCATCTGGTCGCTGCTGCTGACCGCGGTGTTCGCGCCGGTGGCCCTGCGCGCCTACGCGCGCCGCACCGCCGACTGACGCCGTTCAGTCCCAGGCATGCACCTGGTTCTGGGCGGCCTCGAGGCCCAGCTTGATCAGCAACTCGGTGGCGTCGGCGGCTTGCTCGCACATCACCGGCACGTCCGCGCGCTCGGCGGCGGTGAAGTCTTCCAGCACGAACGCGGCCGGCTCCTTGCGGCCCGGCGGCCGTCCGATGCCGATGCGCACGCGGTGAAAGTCGTTGGTGCTCAACGCCGACGCGACCGAACGCAACCCGTTGTGGCCCGCGACACCGCCGCCGAACTTCAGCCGGATCTGGCCGAAGTCGATGTCGAGCTCGTCGTGAATCACGACGAGCTCGGCCGCCGGCACCGAGTAGAACTTGGCCAGCGCGGCGACCTGCCGTCCGGATTCGTTCATGTAGCTGCGCGGCTTGCCGAGTATCACCGGTCGCCCGGCCAGTCGCCCGGTCGCGACGTCGGCACCGGATTTCTTGTGCGCCTTGAACGTTGAGCCCGCGCGGACCGCCAGCAGATCGGCGACCATGAACCCGAGGTTGTGCCGGGTCTTGGCGTAGACCGGCCCCGGATTGCCCAGGCCGACCACGAGCAACGGCTCGGCCACCGGCTACTCGTTGTCGGGCGCTTCGCCCGGCGCTTCCGCCGCCGACTCGGCTTCGCCCTCCTCGGCGGCTTCCGCGGCTTCGGGCTCGAGTTCCTCGGCGGTTGGCGCCGTGACGACGTTGACCACCAGCATGTCCGGGTCGGACACCAGCGTCACGCCGTTGGGTAGCTGTACCTGGCTTGCCAAGATCTGGGTGCCCTCCTCGGCGCCTTCGACGGAGACGGCTAGCTGTTCGGGGATCGACAGCGCCTCGGCCTCGATCTGGATCGTGGTGGTGTCCTGCGTGACCAGCGCGCCGGGCGTCGCCTCACCCTCGATGATCACGTTGACATCGACCGTGACCTTCTCGCCGCGGCGCACCACGAGCAGGTCGGCGTGCTGGATGTTGCGGCGGATCGGGTGTATGTCGAGCGCCTTGGTGAGTGCGAATTGCTCGGTGTCCTCGATGGTCAGGGTGAGCACGGCGTTGGTGCCCGAGTTGCGCAGCACGGCGGCGAAGTCGTGCGCGGACAGCAGCAGGTGCTGGGGGTCTGCGCCGTGGCCGTACAGCACCGCGGGCACCTTGCCGTCGCGACGCGCGCGCCGCGACGCGCCCTTGCCGGTCTGCGTGCGGACCTCGGCGGTCAAGTTGTTGGTATTGGTCTTCGCCATCTGGATGCTCCTATCGCAAGTCGTCGCACGACGCGGGAGAAGGCAACCAGACGCGGATGATCGCGGGTCTCCGTCGATAACGGTGGCTGCAACCACCCTCGCCGTGACGTCCAGCAAGGGTAGCCCAGGAGCGCGTCAGAGCGGAAATTTGGTGCCCGTGAGCTGCTCGGACAGCTCCCACAGCGCCTTGGCAGTGCTCGATCGCCGGGCCAGCGGGCTGCGGCCCACCGGCTGAGTGGGGCCGAGGTAACCGAACCGCGGGCCGACGTATGTGTTGCCCGGCAGGTCCTGCGCTACCGCGAACAGCGTCTGCCGTGCGCCGTAGTCGGCGTCGGTGGCCACCAGCCGATCTCCCAGGCTCAGCAGCCTGGAACTCCCGCCCCCGCCGGCGTGGCCCTGCAGATTCGTCGACGAGTAGCCGGGATGGGCGGCCAGTGCCCGCACGTCCGAGCCCACCTCGTCGAGGCGGCGCTGCAGCTCGCTGGTGAACAACAGGTTGGCCAGCTTGGACTGCGCGTACGCCAGCCACGGCCGGTACGGCCGCGCCTTCCAGTTCACGTCGTTGAGGCTGATCCTGCCGATGCGATGGAACACCGACGACACCGTGACCACTCGGTCGCTGATCTTCGGCAACAGCAGGTTCGTCAACGCGAAGTGGCCGAGATGGTTTGTGCCGATCTGGCTTTCGAACCCGTCCTTGGTCACCGCGTACGGGACGGCCATGATGCCGGCGTTGTTCACCAGCACGTCGACCGCGGTCACGCCGTCGGCGAACTCGTGCACAGACGCCAGGTCCTGCAAGTCCAACTTGCGCACTTCGACGTTGCCGGCGATGCCCGCCGCGGCATCGTCGCCCTTGGCGGTGTTGCGGACCGCAAGCACGACATGCGCTCCGACACGCGCCAATTCGCGCGCGGTGACCAGCCCCAGTCCACTATTCGCGCCGGTGACGATCACGGTGCGTCCGGCGAACGCGGGCAGGTCGGCGGCTGTCCAGTCAGTCATGGGGTCACCCTAACGGGCCACGTCCAAGCGGGACTGGCGAGGTGCTCCCGTCAGCGCACGGCGACTGTGAACCCCTTGATGATGGCCAGCACGTCGGGATCGGCTTCGGAGGTCTCGTCGCCCAGCGTGGTGACCGAAAACTGAATCAGGTAGCGCTGATTCGCCGGAGGTCGCGCGGTCGCGATGACGATGCGGTTGTAGCGGTGAAGTTTCTGGCCGGTGGCGTCGATATAGGTGGCCTCGATCTTCGCCGACGGCATGCCGTTGAACGGTTCCTGGATCGCGCCGGGCATGTCGTATGCGTGCTTCAGCGCGTCGTTGGGGTCAAAGTCACCGCCGGTCAGCTTGAACACGAAAAGCATTGCGGTGGGCTGATACGTCGCAACCGCGGTCTTGCGGACGATCTCGAACGCGGACGGCGCGCTCGCATCCGTGACCACAGCCCATCCCGGCGGATGCGGCATCGACACCGTCAGCTCGGTGAGCGTCTGCGGTGTCATCGGTTCGCCGTCAACCCCCTTCTCCTGTAGGTACTGGGAGAATGGGACGGCGGCTTCCGTGGTGGTAGTCGTTGTCGGCGTCGACGACCACACCGAGCGGTAGTCGGTGGGTTTGGTGTCGCATCCGGTCAGAAGAACCAGCAGCGACAGCGCAATCGCGAGTCGGTGGCAGGATGTCGCCGCCCGGCGGCTCCGGTGCAGCGTCACAAGATCTCGCGCAGCACGTCCACCGGCCGCGCCAGCCGGGTGCCTTTGGGCGTGACGACGAACGGTCGCTCGATCAGGATCGGGTTGGCGGCCATCGCGTCGAGCAGCTGGTCGTCGCTGGCGTCGGCAAGTCCGAGGTCGGCGTATGCTTCCTCACGTTTGCGCACCGCCGTCCGCACGTCGATCCCGGCGTCGGCGATCATGTCGGCAAGCTGCCCCCGCGTCGGCGGCGTATTCAGGTATTCCACGATCCGTGGTTCGATCCCGTTGTCGCGCAACAACTTCAGCGCATTGCGCGACGTCGAGCAGCGCGGGTTGTGGTAGATGACCGAGTCGCTTTCGGCCATCACGCTTCCCCGTCAAAAAGCCCTGTCACAGAACCGTTTTCGAACACCGCGCGGATGGTGCTGGCCAGCAGCGGCGCGATCGACAGCACGGTCAGCTGCGGGAACTGCTTGTCTTCGCCGATCGGCAGCGTATTGGTGACGATCACCTCTTTGGCGCCGCTGGCCTGCAGCCGCTCGGCCGCCGGATGCGACAGCACGCCGTGCGTCGCCGCGATGATCACGTCACGCGCGCCGTCGTCGTGCAGCAGCTTCACCGCTCCCTCGATGGTGCCGCCGGTGTCGATCATGTCATCGATCAGCACGCAGGTCCGGCCGCCCACGTCGCCGACCACCCGGTTGGACACCACCTGGTTGGGGACGCGCGGGTCGCGCGTCTTGTGGATGAACGCCAGCGGAACCCCACCCAATGCGTCGGCCCACTTCTCGGCGACGCGCACCCGGCCCGAATCGGGGGAGACCACAACCATGTCGTCGGTCGAATAG
>DASWBF010000155.1:0-2660 GCA_036390735.1 Mycobacterium sp.
CCGCCATCGACTTCTACCGCACGCAGGTGTTTCCGAAACTGCACTGACTGTCGCCTTGCCGCCAGGGAGCGGCTGTACGACGTCAACGACCTCCGGTCACCCTGATGCGCAGGGAAGCCAGCGCCCACGTGGGGGGTTGAATGCAGTCAGACGCGCCCAACATGGGCCGCGAAGAGCGCCGCGCGCTGCTTGAGCGGCGGCGCGCAGCGGTTGCACGCCAATTGCGGCGTCTGGCAATCGAGTTAATGGATCTCGACAGACAGCCTGACGAGATGGAGCAGGCGGACCGTTGACTCGAGCGCCTTGAGCGGCAGGGCGCTCACTCAGCGGGCCTGCCGCGATGTTTGGCGATTTTGCGTGGTGAGCGTTATGTCGATGTCGCCGTGGGCAGCAAGCAGCAATCCGATGGGCGATCCGAAGGCGATCAACCGCTGTCGCGCCTGGGTCAGCGCCGCCGCCAGCGTCGGGTTGGATAGGCGGTCGGAATGCATGGCATGGACAACGGCCGCCGCGGCCGCCGCCGCATGCTGACCTCCGACGCTGGTCAACGTGGCGACGACTGCAGCGGCGCCCCGGTCAACGAGGGCGCTGGGAACCGCGCCCAAAACGTCACCGGTCACATTGGAGCTGCATGCGCACAGCAAGACCACCGGCGCTGGCGCGTTGGCAGTGCCGAGTCCGCGAGAAGAGACCGAAGGCAGGGCCAACCGCGACTTGCTGCCGATGACGAGGTTCAATGTCCCGCTGCGCATTTGCGTGTCGGCGAGCACGACCAGTAGCTGGGGCGCGGCTCGTGCCACGGTGTTGCGCCATGCGCGCCAGCTGCGCACCCGGGTGCAGCGGTGAGGTCCCGCGCGACCGGTGAGCGCCTCTTCCACCTTCTTGGTCGGTGTCTCCCATGGCGGGCCGAATTCGTCAGCGCAATCAGCGGCGCCGTAAAGGACTGGGCGAAGTGAAAGGGGCGCCAGCTGTGGGCGGGGCGGTAGCCGTTTTATCGGCCTGCCGCCGACAGTACGAGCGATCACCCGGTTCATTGCCCAGAATGCGTAGGGGCACACCGTCTGCTGTGACGCATGTGAAGTCGGTGCAGCCGGGCGCGCCCCTCGATCTGAGACACACGCACATAACCGGGCGCTTTGGTCGGGTGCTACCCCGTCATAGGCCAATTCCAGTGGCACGACGGGAGAGTCATACCGAGCCTTCATGGCGATTGTCCGCGCATCGGTCAAGCCAACGTCGGCCAGTTTGTCGGCCAGCCTGCTACCTAGACGCGCGAGATTGATCAGCAGTCTCACTGCCGCGGGTTCGTCCAGCCTGGTGGGAGCGTCGCTGGCGGACAGCACCTTTGATGCGGACTCTGCCATGACCGAGGTGATCTCCTCAATGGCGGACAACGGGATTTCGATCCGCTCCTCGGTGCCGAGTCGTTTCAGGGTGGTCGCTGTGCACTCCACAGTCACGTCGGCTGTTGCTGTATCGCTGCGCGGCTCCGGTGCGGCGCTCAGCGGCACCTGCAACAACCGGATGCGATCTCGCCACGAAGAATTGGCTCGAACCCAAGCCAGCAGGCGAGCCGCCTGAATCGGTCGGCCGTCATGGAGAACGGTGATGTTCAGCCCAAGAGTCGATCCATCGTCGCCCGTGGCGAATTAACAACCGCCACTGTGCTGGCACGATTGCGGTCGCACATAGGCAAAACGACCGACGCGGTACCGTGCACGGTCCCGTCATCGCTGGAGACGTCTACCAGCAACTCGACGGCCCGCTCGTCATCAGGCATCGCAGCGTGATCGACTCCGGGGGGTTCCTCGCCGCGGCGTGCTACCGCAATGCGAACCTCTAGGTGGTGCTCGCAATGCGGCGCCAATGACGTTCGACACACCCGGCCGTCACGCGTCACATTCACAAGTAGCGTACGGACGCGCGCCCTTTCGGCAGGTGGTTGCTCCGAGGGTTCAGGATCAGCCGGGCTCTGCGGAGGTGGAAACACAGCGGCCCGCGGGCCGCCGACACTCACCGCAGAAGATCTACTCAACGCCGCGGAAGCAGCGGTCTGTGCGCCGTGGTAGGTCGCGCCCCGGGCGATAATCGTTGCCGGATCACCGAAATCAGCGACGAAACCAAGCTGCGCGATGCGTGTACGGATTGTCGGGTTCCGGGCGGCGGCACCGGTCAAGATAATAATGGTGTGCGCCGAGGAGGTTTTCATGTGATCGGCGACCGCCAGCATGTCACGCGTCAACTCGACCGCCGCGTCGACATAGCCGCGAGTGAGGACGTCGAATTCGTCGCGGTCCAGCCGGATCACGATTGGGTCGGGCTTGCTGTCGATGCGGATGTCTGCCGAGGCGTCCGTTGACAGTGCGCCGATCGCCTCGCGGATGGCGGTATCCAGCCGCACGTTGGTGCCGGGACGCAGTTCGTCGAGCGCCGATAGCAACGCCGCAGAAGAACTTTGCAGTTCGCGGCGCACCCACTGGCGGACACGGGCCTCTAACATAAACCCGCCCAATCGATGGACGCTGCGGGCCGCTACTGCGGCGTAGCCACCGTCATACTGGCGGGTGCACACCACCGCATCGCATCTCACCGCGCCGAAATTGACCACCAGCAGCGCCGGCGAAACCAGCTGCGCCTCACTTTGCGCCAACCCGGTGACC
>DASWBF010000156.1:0-6820 GCA_036390735.1 Mycobacterium sp.
CGCGCACTGCCTGGGCGCGCTGTACAAAGCGGCCAGCCAAGGGCTACCGACGTTGGCGGACAAGGGATACGAAGGTTCCGGGATCGGCGTGCACACTCCGGTCAAGGGCCGCGACCTCGACGTCGAGAACCGAAGCTACAACACGCTGTTGACCGCGGCGCGGGCCATCGGCGAACGTGCCAACGCCGAACTCAAGCAACGCTGAAGCCCTAGCCCTAGCAGCCGCTCCAGGTAACGCACAGCTGAACGCAAGTTGACCGTTAGCACTCTCGGGCGCAAGCTCTCCCAACGGCCGAGATCAGCGAGCAGCTGTTAAATTTAATTGCCGACGTCGAGCGCCCCCTGACCAAAAAGTATGCGAATAGCCCGCCCGATCAGTGCAGGCAGCGCCGGTTGAGGATGCGATGGCCGCGTGGACTACCCGCACGGTCGTCCGCCAACGGGGTAAGAATCTGGATCGCTCCGAGTCTCGAATCCTTGCCGTTCGGAGGCGTTCAGGCGCTTACGTCGGAGATGGCATCGATCGCCCGTATCGTGCGCGCGGCGCTCCAGGATGCCATTTCCCGCGGGCATTTCCGACACGGTGCTTAGGCCGGGGCGGACACTGGCTCTGCCGGTTCGGGGGCCGGTGGCCGGTGTCCGTTGGTGGGCGACACAGTCGCCCGACTGGCCATTTCGATCGCTTTCTCGGTGTACACCCGGAACCCGAAATTCGGGCTTGTAACCATGGATCTCGGGGGTGTCCAGATCGCGGATGAAGGACAGGATCTGGCGGCCGAAAAGCTGCCCGGGAACGAGCACCCGGAATCCCGGCGGGTAGGGCGTGACGAACGTCGCGGACACCACGTCGACACCGGCGTTGAGCTTTTCGTCGATCTGTTCGCCGGTCAGGTATTCGCAGGTGTTGTCGTCGTAGGACAGGTAGAAGGCCCGCCGGACGTCGCCTTCGGGGGTGTCCTCGATGCTGCTGTGGTCGCGGAAGGCGGGATGGAACCCGCTGAAGTCGGGCATCGCCGCCGAGTGCCCGGTCAGCCGGCGCACCTTCTGTTCGAAGCGGCCGCGCTCACCCAGGCCCATCTCCGAGATCCGTTGATCGAGTTCGCCGGCGATCTTGACCAGCACCTCGACCAGAAAGGCTACCGAACTGCGGGTCGTGCCGATGTTGGTCATGAACAACACGGTGTTGCGCGACGTTTTGTTGATCTGCACCCCGTGGCGGTCCATCAACTGATCCCGCTTGAACGTGTCCCTGTCGTAGCCGGTGCGGCCGATCGACAGCGTGATCCGCGACGGGTCGAGCACAAACTCGTCGGCGTCCCACGCCGTCATCATGTTGCGCAGCCCGGACCGCAGCGGCTGCGCGATCGCCGACGGGCGGAATTCGGCGGGAATCAGGTCGGAGGTGCGCAGGCACGCCATGTACCTGCTCAGCAGCGGGTTGTTGTCGATCGCGTCGCGCAACTGCATGGCGTTCTCGATCTGCCGTTGGACCAGTTCCACGCCCTCCAGCGCGACCTGACGGCGGCCCAAATCCAGTGAGGCGAGGATCTGGTAGTTCGGCGACGTCCCACGGTGAAGACCACCGCGGGCCCGGTGACGGTGGCCCGGCCAAAGGTGCGCGGCACCACCGAGCGGTTCGCCTCTCAGCTGTTCGGGAAGGGGGTGACCAAAACGCGTTGGAGTCGCTGGTGATCGCCGGGTTCGTGCGCGGCCTGTCGGTCCGTGATGTGGAGGCCACCTTGGTGGAGGCGCTCGGCGAGGGGGCCGCGGTGTCGAAATCGACGGTGTCGGGGGTGTGCGAGGAGATCCAGGCCCAGTTCCAGGCGTGGTCGGCGCGTCGCCTCGACGACGTCGAGTTGGACTACCTGTTCCCGGGCGGATCGCATTTCAAGTATCAGGCGAACGCGTCGGCCGAGCCGGTGCTGGCCGCCTGGGGCATCGACACCGACGACAACCTCAAATGCCTGTGCCGACAGCACCACCTACTCAAAACCTTTTGGACCGGCATCGACGGCTGGACTGATCAACAGCTTCCCGACGGTCCGGGGTTTTGGACGTGCCTATTTATTTAGCGGGTTAACGGCCGTGGCCGCCACCGCGCATCCCAGGGTCGCCGCCGCCCATCACAGTCAGTCTGGGTAATAAACGCAGCTGTGCTGAGTGCATTGAATCTTGCCGGGAGTGCCAGGTGGAAGCACAGGGGGGTTGTTTACATTCTGGAGTTCGGTGCAGTGACCGTCGATTTCTACTTGAAAGGGATTGCTGCAAACCTGGGCGACGGCGATGGGTGGGCCGATCATTGCGGATACCGCAAACCCTGCGCCAACCGCCGCCAAGAGTGAAGTGATGGTTCGTGATCTTGTTGGGCGCATAGCACCGCCTCTTTTCCACGGTTAGAGAACGGCACTTTAGCAGCTAAACCTGTTTTGCAGGGGCGTAAGCAAGGAATGCCATGACAGCGGTGATCCCGGTTTGACCAACCTGTGTCCTAGCTTGATACCCGATGGCACAATCATCTGGACCGCGCCCACAGGCAAGACCTACAAGTCCCTGCCCGGCAGCCGACTAATTCTTCCCCGCCTTCAACACCACCGCCGACACCCCTTCGAGCACCAGCCCCCGACGTCGCCAAAGCCATGATGATGCCCACACGACGACGCACCCGAGCCGCCGACCGCGCCCGCCGAATCCGCGAACAACGCACACTCAACGCCGCCCACCGCGCCCAATACGCCGCCACCAACACCACCGAATGCGACAAACCCCCACCCACCGAACCATGGAACATCGACACCAACACCGACGCCGGTGACGAACCCCCACCCTTCTAACGATTGCCTCATTGATGACTTTCGTCTCTATATACGGGCGCCTCGGTCACGAGAGCATGGCTGCAAGGTAACGAAGGGATTTTGTGATGACGCCAGCGGGCCGCATGGAATTGACACCGCAACAACTGGACGCAATCGCATGGGACTTCTTGAGATCCGAATTCACCGCACCGATCTACGCCGACTGGCCCATCGACCGCCGCTTCGACGCGTACTTGCACCACCAGGGGCGCGACGACCTCGTCAATGACGGGGCCGCCTACGACGCTCTGCTTCAAGAAGTCATGGTCAACATCGGTCCCGCAGTGCGGCGCGGGCTCCTTGGCTCGCACATGAACTAAGGCGGCATGGACATCATCCGCAAGTCCCCCGAGGACTTGAAAGTCACGCCGAACTTCCTCGACTACGAGCGCACCCGCGCTGACTTCCGCTGGTCCGACGCGCCACCGCTTTGCGAGGGCATGGGGCCGGGCGGTTGCAACATCGCCTTTGCTGCGGTGGATCGTCACGCCGACGGGCCGGCGGCCACGCGCACCGCGCTGCGGTTCATTCCCGAGGGGTCCTGGGACGGCACGCTCGCCTCACGTGACCTCAGCTATGCGGAGCTTGCTCGCTTGGCCAGGCGGTTCACCAACGTGCTTCGTTCGCTGGGAATCAACAAGGGGGATCGGGTCTTCACGATCATGGGGCGCAGGCCCGAGCTGTACATCACGATGCTCGGCGCGCTGCGCAACGGGAGCATCGTCTCGCCGTTGTTCTCCGCGTTCGGTCCGGAACCGATCGCCACCCGCGTCGAGATCGGTGAAGCCACCGTGCTCGTCACCACCGCCGGCATTTACCACCGCAAGATCGCGAAGATCCGCGATCAGCTGACCTCGGTTCGGCACATCTTCATCGTGGACGGCGACAAGACCAACGACGACGACCGCGGCACGCTCAACTATTGGCACTGGATGAACGCCGCCGACGACAACGCGCCGATCGAACCCACCACAGCCGACGACCCGGCGCTGCTGCACTTCACCAGCGGCACCACCGGCACCCCCAAGGGCGCCATCCACGTCCACGGCGCGGTGACGATGCATTACCTCACCGGCCTGTACGCACTGGATCTGCACGACGACGACACGTTCTGGTGCACGGCCGACCCGGGATGGGTCACCGGAACGTCCTACGGGGTCATCACTCCGCTGTTGCACGGGGTCACGTCGATAGTCGACGAGGCCGAGTTCGACGCCGAGCGGTGGTACCGCATCCTGCAGGACCAGGGCGTCACCGTCTGGTATACCGCGCCGACCGCGATCCGCATGCTGATCAAGGCGGGCCCAGAAATCGCCGCCCGGTACAGCTTCCCGCGGTTGCGGTTCGTCGCCAGCGTCGGCGAGCCACTCAACGCCGACGCCGTCTGGTGGGGAAAGCGCGTGCTGGGCTTGCCGATTCACGACAACTGGTGGCAGACCGAGACCGGCGGCATCATGGTCGCCAACACCCCCGCATTCGACATCAAGCCGGGATCGATGGGCCGGCCGCTGCCGGGCGTCGACGCATTCCTGGTGCACCGCAACGACGACGGCACCGTCACCGTGCTCGACGAGCCGGACGTCGAAGGCGAATTGGCGCTGCGGCCCGGCTGGCCGTCGATGTTCCGCGGCTACCTGCACGAAGACGAGCGCTACCGGAAGTGCTTCGTCGACAACCTCTATCTCACAGGCGATCTGGCAAAGCGCGACAGCGACGGTTACTACTGGTTCGTCGGACGCGCCGACGACGTCATCAAGTCGTCCGGGCATCTGATCGGCCCGTTTGAGGTCGAGAACGTGCTGACCGAGCATCCCGCGGTCGCCGAAGCGGGAGTGATCGGCAAGCCGGACCCCACGGTGGGCGAGATGGTCAAGGCGTTCGTCTCGCTGAAGGACGGCTTCACCGCCGACGAGACGTTACGACGTGAATTGCTCGGCCACGCGCGCAAGAAGCTCGGAGCCTCGGTGGCGCCCAAGGAGATCGAGTTCGTCGACGCGTTGCCGCACACCCGCAGCGGCAAGATCATGCGACGCCTGCTGAAGGCCCGTGAACTCGGGCTGCCCGAGGGGGACACCTCGACTGTCGAAACCGCGGCACCCGCGCCCGACGAAAAGGTGACGCTATGACCGACGCCGATCTCGCCCGCAGCCTGCTGTCGGACATGGTGCGGATCCGACGTATGGAGGAGAAGTGCGCGGAGTTGTACTCCGAAGCCAAGATTCGCGGCTTCCTGCACCTCTACATCGGTGAAGAGGCAGTCGCCGCGGGTTCGTTGCAGGCGCTGGCGACCGAGGACGCGGTGGTGGCCACCTATCGCGAGCATGCACACGCGCTGCTGAGCGGCATCCCGATGACCTCCATCATGGCCGAGATGTTCGGCAAGCAAGAAGGATGCTCGCGCGGCCGAGGCGGGTCGATGCACCTGTTCGACGCCGACCTCCGCTTCTACGGCGGCAACGCGATCGTCGCCGGTGGACTGCCGCTGGCGGTGGGCTTGGGCTTGGCGGACGCGATGTTGCACCGAAATCGCGTGACGGCATGCTACTTCGGTGACGGAGCGGTCGCCGAGGGTGCGTTCCACGAGTCGCTGAACATCGCGGCGCTGTGGCAGTTGCCGGTGCTGTTCTGTTGCGAGAACAACCTTTACGCGATGGGCACGGCACTGGAGCGGGCGCAGTCGCAGACCGACCTGGCGGCGAAGGCGTCGGCATACAAGGTGTCGACCACCGTGGTCGACGGGATGGACGTCATCGCCTGCTATGAGGCGGCGCGACGCGGCGCCGAGGCCGTCCGCGCCACCGGTGGTCCGTTCTTCATCGAGTTTCGGACCTACCGGTTCCGGGCCCACTCGATGTTCGACCCCGAGCTGTATCGCGACAAGGCCGAGGTCGAGCTATGGCGTCAGCGCGACCCGATCCAGACCTTCACCGAGCGATGCCTGCGTGATGGACTGCTCACCGAGGACGACGTCAAACAGATTGAGCAGGCCGCGTTGGACGAAGTGGCCGACGCGGTGGCCTACGCCGAGGCCGGGACATGGGAGAGCGTCGAGGATCTGGAACGCGATGTCATGACACCCGTCTCGGAGGCGGCACGATGAAAACCACTTACCGCACCGCTGTCCACGACGGGATACGTGACGCGATGCGCGACGATCCGCGCGTCGTGCTGATGGGCGAGGACGTCGGCCGCTACGGCGGCACCTACGCCGCATCGAAGGGCCTGCTCGAGGAGTTCGGCCCGGAACGCGTGCGCGATACGCCGCTCTCGGAGCTCGGCTTCGTCGGTGTCGGAATCGGAGCGGCACTCGGCGGGTTGCGGCCGATCGTCGAAGTCATGACGGTCAACTTCAGCCTGCTGGCGCTCGACCAGATCGTGAATACCGCTGCGGCACTTCGGCATATGTCCGGCGGCCAGTTCTCCGTGCCGCTGGTCGTGCGGATGGCCACCGGCGCCGGCCGGCAGCTGGCCGCCCAGCACTCGCACAGCCTGGAGAACTGGTACGCCCACGTGCCGGGGCTCAAGGTGGTCGCGCCAGCGACGGTGGCCGACGCGTACGGCATGCTCGGCCCCGCCCTCGCCGATCCGGATCCGGTAGTGATCTTCGAACACGTCCAGCTGTACAACGCCGCAGCCGACGTCGATACGTTGGCACCCACCGACATCTCGAGCGCCGCGATCCGGCGCGCCGGATCGGACGTCACGGTGATCGCTTACGGCGGCTGCGTGCCCAAGGCACTCGACGCCGCCAACGAGTTGTCGCTGGCCGGAATCGACTCCGAGGTCATCGATCTGCGCGTGCTCCGTCCCCTCGACACCGCCACTATCGTCGAGTCCGTCCGCAAGACTCACCGCGCCGTGGTGGTCGACGAGGCCTGGCGCAGCGGCAGCCTGGCCGCCGAAATCAGCGCCCGCATAGTCGAGGACGCGTTCTTCGACCTCGACGCGCCGATTGCCCGCGTCTGCAC
>DASWBF010000157.1:0-1723 GCA_036390735.1 Mycobacterium sp.
CCTTTTCGCGCCTCGGCGATGAGCTTGGCGGTGCGGGCCGCGGTGCCCGACGGCGCGTCGGCCTTGTTCGGGTGGTGCAGTTCGATGACTTCGACGGACTCGAAGAAGCGGGCGGCCTCCTGCGCGAACCGCATCGACAGCACCGCGCCGATCGCGAAGTTCGGGGCGATCAGCACCGCGGTGTCCTGTGAGTCCCCTAGCCAGGATTCGACTTGCGCCAGCCTTTCGTCGGTGAACCCCGTGGTGCCAACGATCGCGTGAATTCCGTTGTCTATCAGGAACTTCAGGTTGTCCATCACGACGTCGGGATGGGTGAAGTCGATGACGACCTCGGTGCCGCTGTCGACGAACAGCGACAGCGGATCACCCGCGTCGACCTCGGCCGAAAGCGTCAGGTCGTCGGCCTTCTCGACGGAGGCCACCATCGTCGCGCCGACCTTGCCCTTGGCGCCCAGTACTCCGACTCGCATGCGCTGAGCCTACTGCCGCCGGCCACCGGCCTCAGTCGGCCACGGCTGCGATGCCCTCTTGGTAGGTCGGGTACTTCGGCGACCAGCCAAGCTCATGCTTGGCTTTGGCGTTCGACACACGCATTGATGTGTCGAAGGCGAACGACGTCACATACGGGGCCGCGAGTCGCAGCACCCAGCGGGGCAGATTGCGTGGGGGCGGCGTCCCGAGCTCCTGGGCCATCGCGGTGAAGACCTCTTTCCACGTAGCGGGCCGGTCATCGACGATGTTGTACGCGTTGCCGGCCTGGCCGCGTTCCAGCGCCGCAACGGTGGCGACGACGGCGTCCTCGTGATGGATCCACCCGAGCAGTCCGCCGCGGGCAACTGGAATCGCGCGCTTGGCCAGCGCCGCACGTTTCTCTTCGACGTCGCCGCCGTAGAACAGCCCGTAGCGCAACGCGATACCGACCGGCGCGGTGAACGCCTGCTGCTCGGTCGACAGCATCGCCGCGATGTGCGGATCGTTTGCGTCGCCGGCGGGTTGCCCGAAAGAGTCGTCTTCGGTCAGCAGCCGATCGCCGTGGTCGCGGTAGCCGTAGCCCATGATGATCGACTGGGTGACGAACGTGGTCGCGCCGACCACGTCGGCCGCCACCAGCAGATTGGTGGTGCCCTCGATGCGGAGCCGGTCCGTCGGCACCATGCCGCCATGTCGTGCGGGAGCGGACTTGAGCGCGGTCAGCTCGTGGATGACGGCGTCGGCTGAAATCCCACGCAGGGCGTGCACCAATCCCCCGTGGTCGAGCACGTCGGCGACTACGGGTTGGGCACCCATCGCCGTGAGGGCGGCGGCTGCTTCGGGACGGCGCGTCACGCCGATCACCTGATGGCCGCGCGCGCTGAGTTGACGAGTGAGGGGTATGCCGATCGCTCCGGTGGCGCCGGCGAGCAGAATCTTCATGCACGCCAAGCTAGGCCGCCGGGACGTGCGCCCGAATCTGTCGGATGACTAGTCGATCAACGGATACGCGGTCGGCGGGCATCTCGGTAGCGTCAATTGCCGTGGCAGAACCCGGATACATCGACGTCCACCATCACATGCTGACCCCCGGGGTCATCGAGGCCCTCACCGAGCACGGCGTGTGCGCGGTTGGTGGCGAGCCGCTCCCATCATGGTCGCCGGAAATCTCGGCCGTGATGGATAGCGCCGGCATCGGACGCGCCGTGTTGTCGACCCCAATTCCGTTGCATTTCCTCGACTCTGGCGCCGC
>DASWBF010000158.1:0-6167 GCA_036390735.1 Mycobacterium sp.
GATGACCAACCGCTTCGCGGTCTGGAACCAGATCATTACCGCCGCAGCGGCTTGAAAGACGCAGTCAGCCACCATCTTTTGCCAGCCGGTCCACTCACATCGACTGCGCCACAAGCATTCCCAAATAACTTGACGATGCCGTCATTGATGCTTCGGGTCGTCCTTCCTGCACGCCGGGCCGCGGTAGCTCCCTGATGCACTCCGGACGTCGACGGTGTCGTCAATTTTCAGCGACGGCAAGCCATTAACCAATTGCTCGAGCTTGGCATGAGCATGGTCGTCAACCGCGCCGGCCAAAGTCTCCATCGCCACCGGCTCGCACATCACAACCTGGCCGGGTTTCGTCGACAGGAGCAGGCACACTTCACGGGCGGCGGATCATCCGGTGGCCCGGAAATACTCCACCCAGACAGACGTGTCGATCAAGATCAGGAGAACTCGCTCGGGCGCTTGGTTCGGATGTCCTCAAGGTCGCCGTCCCATCCGGCGCCTTCCCGACTGAGCAGGAAGTCGCGGCTCAGAGGAACGCCCATCAGGCGCCGCAGTGCCACGGGCCAGGACTCCGTCGAAGGCTGGCTGGACGTCGCGGCGAGGTCCCTGCTGTACTTCGCCGCGCGTGGAGGGAAACGCTCATCGGCGTCTGAAGGCGTGGGACATGGTTGTCGGCGCGCCGCTGATACGCGCCGCCGAAGCGTCGAGACGAAATACCGTACCGGTCATGCGGGTCGACGGACGGGACATCACTGTCTCCGGCAGCTTGCTGCCGCCTGTCGCCCGACGGACCAACGACATCCTGCGGGTCGTCCTCGCGGCGGTGTTCTTCATCATCGTCATCGCGGGTTCGCTCATCACCCGCACGCAGTGGGTTGCCCTCGAGCAAGCCATCTCGCGAATCGTCGGCGTGCTGCCGCCAGCGCAGTCGAATCTAATCTATCTGGTCTACAGCGCCGCCATTGTCGCCCTACCGTTTCTGATCCTGATCGGCCTGATCGCCCGACACCGGTGGAAGCTTCTCGGGGCGTACGCGGCCGCCGGGCTTATCGCGCTCCTCTCGCTGTCGATCAGCGGCGACGGCTTCTCCGCGCCGCGCTGGCACTTCGCCTTATCCGAGCGCCTCGACACCACGTTGTCGCAGTTCCTCGATGACCCCCGCTGGATCGCGATGCTCGCTGCCGTGCTGACCGTCTCGGGCCCGTGGCTGTCCGCGCGATGGCGGCGCTGGTGGTGGACGCTACTGCTGGCGTTCGTTCCGATCCACTTGGTCGTCAGCGCGATCGTTCCCGCCCGTTCACTGCTCGGCCTGGCCGTCGGCTGGTTCGTCGGCGCCTTGGTGGTACTGTTCGTCGGCACCCCGGCGTTGGAGGTGCCCCTCGACGCCGCCGTCCGTGCGCTGGGTCGGCGCGGATTTGCGGTGGAGCGCCTGAGCGTTGTGCGGCCCGCCGGCCACGGACCGCTCGTGTTGTCCGCCAGATCGGCGCGACCAGATTCGATTGCGATCGTCGAGATGTACGGCTCGAACCAGCGCAGCCGCGGGGCGCTGCGCCAGCTCTGGCAGAAGCTCAAACTGCGCGGCAGCGAAACCGCGCCGCTGCAGACCTCCATGCGCCGCGCCGTCGAGCACCGCGCACTCATGGCCATCGCCGTCGGCGGACTCGGCGTCGCCAACACATCGACAATGGCTGTCGCTCCCCTCGACCGGGGATGGACGTTGTACGCGCACACCCCGGCGCGCGGGCTCCCGCTCAGCGCCTGCGCCGCATCGACACCCGTTGTGCGCGTGTGGGAATCGCTGCGGACACTGCACGACCATCAGATCTCCCACGGCGATCTGCGCAGCAGGCAAATCACCGTTGACGACGCCGCCGTGCGCTTCGGCGGCTTCGGCCGCGCCGAGTACGGCAGCACCGACGCCCAGCTGCAATCGGACATCGCCCACCTCCTGGTGACGACGACCGATGTGTACGACGCGGAGTCCGCCGTGGCCGCGGCGATCGATACCTTCGGCAACGATGCCATTCTGACCGCATCACGCCGCCTCACCAGATCGGCTGTGCCCAAACGAATCCGCAATTCCGTCGGTGACGCCGGCGCCGCCATCTCCGCCGCCCGCGACGAGGTCAAGCTGCAGACACATGCCGACCAGATCCAGACCGAGACGATTACCCGTTTCACGCGCCGACAAGTCATTCAACTGGTGTTGCTTGTCGCGCTGGTGTACGTCGCCTATCCGTTCATCAGCACAGTACCGGCGTTCTTTTCACAGCTACGGACGGCCAACTGGTGGTGGGCACTTCTCGGGCTGGCGGTGTCGGCGTTGACGTACATCGGTGCGGCAGCCGCGCTGTGGGCCTGCGCCGACGGGTTAGTGAGCTTCAGAAAGCTCGCAATAGTTCAGGTAGCCAACACGTTTGCTGCGACCACCACGCCAGCAGGCGTCGGCGGTCTCGCGCTAAGTACGCGATTCCTGCAAAGAGCCGGCCTTGGCGCCGTACGCGCCACCGCGGCCGTGGCGCTGCAGCAGTCGGTTCAGGTGATCACGCACGTTTCGCTGTTGATCTTCTTCAGCGCGGCCGCGGGTGCGTCGGCCGATCTGTCGCATTTCGTCCCGTCGACCACGATGCTGTATCTGGTTGCCGGGCTGGCGCTCGGGGCCGTCGGGGCGTTCCTGTTCGTCCCCCGGCTGCGCCGCTGGCTCGGCACCGAGGTACGCCCGATACTCAAGGAGGTCGGCGGTGACCTCGTCAAACTGGCCCGCGAACCCAAGCGGCTCGCCGTGATCGTATTGGGCTGTGCGGGAACGACTCTGGGCGCGGCGCTGGCGTTATGGGCGAGCATCGAGGCGTTCGGCGGCGACACCACGTTCGTCACCGTCACAGTCGTCACCATGGTCGGCGGAACTCTGGCGTCAGCGGCACCCACTCCCGGTGGGGTCGGTGCCGTCGAAGCAGCACTGATCGGTGGACTCGCGGCGTTTGGTGTACCGGCGGCCGTGAGTGTGCCGTCGGTGCTGTTGTACCGGGTGCTGACCTGCTGGCTGCCGGTGTTCGTCGGCTGGCCGATCATGCGATGGTTGACCAAGAACGAGATGGTCTAGTCGCGCTCAGGCGGTTGCTGACCCGCGACTTGTCAACAATCGGAAACCGCGACATCGGATCCGGTGTTCTTCAGACACCGTCAAGTGTGTGTGAGTCCAGCACGTCACGGTGCCGACAGAAGCCGCCGGAGCGGCCTTCGGCCTCAGCCGCGCCGGTCGGCTCGACGCGCGTTATCCGGCGTTCTCCAACGCCACCAGCGCCGCCGCGAGCGCGAAGAACTTGTTGGACCCGAGCTGACGGACCGTCTTGATGTTGAACGCCTTCGCCAGCGCGGCGGCATCGTCATCGGTCACCCCGGCGAGCGCCGCCGGTGACGCGTCGAGGATGTCCTTCAGTGACTGGTCCTCGTACGCCTTATCGAGCGACTTCGCGAGTTCGACGTTGACAGACATGGGCCTCTCCTTCGATTACTGGCTCTACAACATGTCTCGATCCTGCTCCAGTGGACATTTCCGGTTCAAGTGCGTGGCCCGTAGAGGCCCGCGACTGGGCCGAGATCCGTCGTCGTCGCCGCTAGTACCCCCCGATGCCGATGTGGTCGCGGGCGCTCGGTTTGTAGCCGATCGCGGTGTTCACGTGGCACTGTCAACTTGAGCAATCCGAGGGCGATTTTCGCCGGTTCACCTCCGCGATTCACCAGGTCGCGTGTGACGTATGAGGCTTATGTGGTTAGCAGAACGTCCACACGACCTCAAGTTGACAGTGCCCCCGTCCCTACTTTGACCAGGTCTTTTAAGGTGGGGCGGGCGAGACTTGAACCCGCGACCTACGGATTATGAGTCCCTATGCGGCCACCCACCGGTTGCAGCCGATCGCTTACCGCTATCGGACAGGGCGTTGATCAGGATCAGTGTTGCCCTAAGATGCGCACCTGGCAGTTTTCGCGGGTGTCCCCTGTCTCCTGTACGCAAACCTCGACACGCTGTTCGATACCCGCCGGGTAGACCACGTCCGTTGGACCCGGACTGGCCGTCGGTGCCGGGACTTCACCAGACGGCAGGTCGTCGCGATCTTCCTGGGCACTGTACAGCGACCACATATTCATAGTCTGGTTGCTCGCAGACAGCCGTGCGCAGTAGGCCTGTTGACCGGTTGTGGTTACGCCTGCGGCACCCAGGGTTGCACAGTCGGCGCCGACGATCACCACGGGCACGGCCGCGGTGCCCGGTGGGGACGCAGTATGAGCGGGATGCCGGTGACGCCAGATGGCAGCGACGGCGACGGCTGACACCGCGATGAGCAACACCGCAAGGATCGTCGGCACGGCGACTGCCCAGCGCACTTTCAGTTTCCTTGGTCGTCGATGCTTCCTTGGTCGTCGATGCGCGGGCCTGGCGACGTCCGAGGACACCGTGGGCTCGGCGGCACCGAGATCGGAGGCGACGACGTCGACTTGCTGCGCCAGCGCCTTAGCGAAGTCCAGGCAGCAGTCGTAGCGCTCGTCAGCAGACTTGGCAAGCGCCTTGGAGAACACCGGCCCGAGTGCAGACAACTCCGGCATGCGATCGTCGATCGCGGGCGGCGGCGCGGTCAGGTGCTGGCTGATGACGACGTTGGGGTTGGAATGCTGAAACGGCGGCGCTCCGGTCAACAAATGGAAAGCGGTGGCGGCCAAGGCATACTGGTCAGCGCGACCGTCGAGAACCTCGCCTAGGAGCTGCTCGGGCGCCGCGTAGGACACCGTGCCCACCGTCATGTTGGTGGCGGTGAGGGTGCCGGGGTCGTCGACTCGGCGGGCGATGCCGAAGTCGGCCAGCAGCGCGCGTGTCCCGGAATGCGATTTTGCCAGCAAGATGTTGGCCGGCTTGACATCCCGGTGCAACATCTGGTGCTCGTGCGCATAGTCGAGCGCGTCGGCGACCGCGGTCACGATCTGCACGACTTCGTCCGGCGCCAGACCATGGGAGATGCCCTGCAGGAGGCGGGCGGCGTCGGTGCCGTCCACGTAGTCCATCGATATCCACAGTTGGCCGTTGAACTCGCCGCGATCATGCAGTGCCACGATGTTCGGGTGCCACAGGGTCGCGACGATCGCGGCCTCGCGGTCGAACCGGTCACGGTATTCCCGGTCGAGCGTGAGCTCCGCGGGCAGCACCTTGAGGGCTTCCTGCCGGGGCAACCTCGGGTGTTGAGCGAGGTACACCTCACCCATCCCGCCCGATCCCAGCTGGCGCAGAATCGTATATCCGGCAAATACTTCATCGTCAGCCAGCGGCATCGCCATATCCTACTGTCGGCGCCAATTGGTCGACGATCCGAACGCCGGTTCCTGCGCCACCACGGGCGGCGGTACGAGCAGCACTCGCCGGTGAACTATGTGAATCCGTTGCATACACCCGTACTGGTCATGAACGGTGTGGCCGATCCACGGGTGCCGGTCTCAAAGGGCGAGGAGGCTCTACAACGGGCTGCGCTTCGAGGGCCGCGAGGTGACGATGATGCGATACCCGCGTGAGCCGCATATCTTTCACCGAGCTGGAACATCAGGTCGACTCAATCTCGCGGATATTGAACTGGTACGACTCACATTTGCCGAACTGATCCGAACTCTTCTGAATCCCTTGACAGCTTCCGTGATGGAACGTGTAGCTCACAGGGCGTACTCGACAATGGTGACGAGCGCCGCGCCGAGGATTGCGAAAGTGAGCACGGCCATCGCGGCCTCCTTCAGCGCCGTGCGCTCAGGACCGCATCGTAAAGCTCGCGACGCGACGGCGCCCCGGGACTCGCCGCGCCGACAGTTAGCTCGCGGCGCGCCGGGTCGCCAGTTCGCGTACACGCCGCGTACACGAACTGCCCCGCGACAACTTGCCGCCACAGTTGGTAACGACGAATTCGTTATTTCGGGAGCGTTTGTACAACGAATGGCCAGGCCTTGAGGAGATCTAGAAAGGACCGCTGAAGTGCAGCAATGCGGTGATTAAACATCGGCCGGAATGGGCTTGACGCCCTTGCGGACTATCCGCTGACTCTCCCATCATGCGAGGCATGGGTCTAACCATCCGGCTACCCGCCCTGCTGCGGCAGTCGCGTCCGCGGCCGCGATCGCTGCCAGCGCGTCAGCAAGGTTTC
>DASWBF010000159.1:0-2527 GCA_036390735.1 Mycobacterium sp.
TTCTCGCCGGCAAAAAGTCGCTCGATGACTTCACCGTGCACGACTCCGCGTGGTACCGGGAATCCAGCGTCGACCTGCGCCTTGGCACCGCCGTTTCAGCGATCGGCCGCTCCGCTCACACGGTCACGTTGGCTGACGACAGCACCGTGGCCTATGACAAGTTGGTGCTGGCGACGGGTTCGCGCTCGCGGCGCCCACGCATCCCCGGTGCCGACGCCGCCGGCGTGCATTACCTGCGTACGTTCGATGATGCCGGTGAGTTGAATTCCGTGCTGCGCGAGGGTTCTTCGCTGGCAATCGTCGGCGCTGGATGGATCGGACTGGAGGTAGCCTCAGGTGCCCGCGCCAGAGGCGTCGACGTCACCGTCGTCGAGACCGCGCGGCTGCCGCTGCTCGCCGCACTCGGCGCCGAGGCCGCGGAGGTTTTCGCAGCGTTGCACCGAGAACATGGGGTGAACTTGTTGCTCGAGACCAACGTCGCCGAGATCACGGTCCAGTCCGGCGAGGCGACCGGACTGAAGCTCGACAACGGATCCACGATCGCGTCCGACACTGTGCTCGTCGCGGTCGGCGCCGCCGCCAACATCGAACTCGCGGAGCAGTCGGGCCTGGATGTCGGCGATGGCGGCGTGGTCGTCGACGCCACATTGCGCAGCAGTGACCCGGACATCTTCGCCGTCGGCGACATCGCCGCGGCCGAGCACCCGTTGTTCAAGACCCGCATCCGCACCGAGCACTGGGCCAACGCGCTCAAGCAGCCCGTGGTCGCGGCCGCGAACATGCTGGGCCGGCGCGCCGAATATGACGAGCTGCCTTACTTTTTCACCGACCAGTACGACCTCGGCATGGAGTACGTTGGTCATGCGCCCTCCTATGAGCGAGTGGTGTTCAGAGGTGACGTGGGCGGCCGCGAATTCATCGCGTTCTGGGTTGACGACCAGGATCGCGTGTTGGCCGGGATGAACGTCAACGTGTGGGACGTGGTCGACGACCTAAAGGCGCTGATCCGATCACGGGCCGCCGTCTCGGCTGAGCAGTTGGCGGACAAAGCCTGCCCGTTGAGCGAGCTCGCCGACTTGTCCTGAGCGCGGCTCAGCCGCCGAGAATACGACGCTTGGCCGCGACGAACTCGTCATCGGTGAGTGCCCCTGCGCGGTGCAATTCGGCGACCTCCCGCAGCTGATCGGCGATGTCACTCCAGGCGTCGTGACGGGTTCGTCGTCGTAGGATGTGTCGCTGCTGTCGCGGCTGACCTCGAAGTGCTCCGGCCTTTCGGGATCGACGCGTAATGCCAATGCCGAACCAACCGAGGGGATTTCGCCGAACATGAAGATGCCCCGGGATTTGGCCTCATACCGTGGAGCGCCATCGGACCGTTCGATGCGCAGCTTAAGCGTCCGCTTGATGTAGGCGTTTGTTGATCACCACGTTCATCAGCGGCCTGACGACTTCCAGTACCACTCCCCTGGCCGGGATGCCCTGGTGCTGCAGCCGGTCACTGCGGGCCACCGATCGGTACAGCCAGAACGCGTATCCGATGGCGACCGCTCCGCACGGCACCAGCCACCACAGCGACACCGGCGCCGACCAGCACGCCACCCACGGCAGCAACGACCCTACAAACCAGCCGACCATGTTGGCGCCCGACGTTCGGCGTGCGATCACCAGGAAAACCCCGAATTGCACAAGGTAGCCGACGACCGGGTCAACACGACGCCGCCACCGGCGTCCTCGGATCCGCGGCCACCCATCACGACCATGGTGGCGACCACCGCCGGTGCGAGCACCAGCACGCACCACGCCTCGAGCAGCAGCCGGAGGTCGCTGCGCAGGCGCACCGCGTCACGATAGCGCGCGGTAGTGTCGACACCCAGTGTCTGCGGGCCGGTGTCGGTGCCGTCGGGATGAGCGGAGGTCGCATGGGTTGAAGGCCCGATTCTGTCGGTGGGCATGGCTACATTGCGGGTATGAGTTCGGTGGCGTTCGACCAGGCGGAGGCGCTATGCGAGGCCATCGATGCTGCGTTGAACAAGCTCGACGCGCTGGACAAGGATGCGCTCTCGCACGCCGAGCGGCTGGAGTTGTTGGAGCGCCGGTTCGCTGTGTTGGTGGCGATGGCCGCGCTGTGCTCGGCCTGTGCGAACGCCGTGGTGGTGAACACCGGCGAGAAGCCGCCGGCCGCCGAGACCACGTTCTCCACCTCGCCGGTCGGTCGGTCCGACCCCAATCTGGTTGACGCGTCGGACTATTACGTCACCACAGACGGTCTCAAGGGGTTACTACTTCACGACCCCGAGCGGCAAGTGGAATTGCGCTATTCTGCCGCGTACCGAAGTGGGCTGCCAGGCCGCGGCCGGCACGCAGCGCCGTTGGACAGCCCGCGGTTGATGGCGGCGTCGATCCCGGCGCGGTGCTTGCGGATGGTGCGCGCGGCTTTGACGAACTCCGGGATACGGCAACGCTGAGCGCGAGAACACCACCGATCGAGCAGCTCGCCGGCGGTGGCTGGGTCGAGGTCACCGGCGAA
>DASWBF010000160.1:0-3749 GCA_036390735.1 Mycobacterium sp.
GTGCGCTCGGTGCCGGGCACACTCTCGGCGGGCTTGGGCAGGAAGTTCATCACGTACACGCCGGTCGCTTGCATGAACAGATGCACGGTCGGCGGCAGGTGCACGCTGTCGGATGTCACTACGTTGTAGTCGGCGATGTTGGAGGTGAACGCGAAGTTGTCCCCGCGCCAGCCCTCGACGTCGATCGGGTTGTGTTGGTAGTAAAGCGTTGTCGGCCCGCCCTCGTGGACCAGCCGAACCTCGTACTCGTCGCCGCCAGAAGGAGGTGGGTCGGCCAGCGGTACGGGCTCGGGGATGACGACTTGCGACGGGTCGAACGGGAAGTGCCGGCCGAGCTGCCCCGGTGGCGGCACCCGGAACTCGTCCGTGGCCTCGACCATCAACAGCGTCGTCTCACCCTCTGGAACCTGACGCCACGTGCAGGCCTTCGGGATGTACACCCAGTCGCCCTCTCGGTAGGGCAGCGGCCCGAACTCGGTTTCGAGCAGGCCGGTGCCGCGGTGCACGAAGCACAGCAGGTCGCCGTCGACATGGCGGGTGTGGAACGGCATCTCCTCGGCGCGACGGCTCAGTGACACCCTGCAGTCGGGGTTGGAGAACACCAGCAGCGGGCCGCCGGCCGCGTCGGTGGCGTCGCTGGGCTTCAGCTCACTCGACAGCACATCGAGGGGCCGCAGCGGACCCTCGGCGCGATAGGCGGTGGGGTCGTGGCGGCGATACATGTTCGCCGTACGTCCGGTGAAGCCGCCGCGGCCGAGTTCGTCGTCCTTGAGACCGTCGAGGTCGGCGTGCAGTCGCCGCGGTGTGGTGCCTTTACGCAGGTGGATAAACGATTCCATCGTCGGCTCCTCGGATCGGCCGGACTGAAACTAAAAGTGACATTACTTTTCGTTCCACGCGCGCACAAGGCCGTTTCGGCGTGTCGCGAAGCTGACTTCACTGTCGGCGCCGGACAACGCGTGGGAAGGTAGTCAGCGACATGCACAGCGACGAGTACATCTCCTACGAGCAGTTCGGCCGCGACTTCTTCGAGGTGGCTGTGACCGAAGAGCGGGTTGCCGCCGCGTTTGCCGTAATCGCCGGCGACGAGTTCGAGATGGGGCCGATGCGCCAAGGCCCCGGCGGTATCGCGAAGGTCACCGCCTTCGTCACGATCAAGCAGCCCAAGGCGCACCGGCACCTCGGCGACACGATCACGTTCGACATCCGCATCCCGCTGGCGATCGAACTGATCATCGATCTCAAGTTGGACAAGCCGAGATTCAACGTCGCTGGTGAGATCAAGCTGCACGCCGAGGCGCGCGCGGTCGAGCCGCTGCTGATCTACATCGACGTCACCAAGCCCCGCCCCTCGGACATCACGGTCGACGTGGCGTCCAGGTCGTTGCGCGGCGAGCTGGTGCGCTTCGTCGCCGGCGTCGACGCCGAGATCAAGCGGTTCATCGCCAAGTACGTCCGGGAGGAGATCGACAAGCCGGCGTCGAAGAAGGCGCAAGTCATCGACGTGGCCCAGCGCCTCGACGAGGCCTGGACCGGCGTCTAGCCGTTAGCGGGCGCGGCGAGCCAACCGCTCGGTGTCCAGAATCAGCACGCTCTTGCCGTCCCAGCGGATCCAGCCGCGGTGCGCGAAGTCGGACAGCGCCTTGTTCACGGTTTCCCGGGATGCTCCGACCAGCTGTGCGATCTCCTCCTGCGTGAGATCGTGCGTGACGCGCATCCCCTCTCGCTCCGTCGTTCCGAACTTCTGTGCCATCTTGAGCAGTTCTTTCGCGAGTCGGCCCGGCACGTCGGTGAAGATCAGATCGGTCAGCTGGTCGTTGGTGCGACGCAGCCGGCGGGCGAGAACCCGGAGCAGCCGCTCGGTGATTTCGGGCTGGCTGCCGATCCACGAGGCCAGCGCATCTCGATCCATCGCCGCCGCGCACACTGTGGTGATGGCTGTCGCGGTCGCGGTGCGCGGTCCCGGGTCGAACATCGACAACACGCCGAACACGTCGGACGGACCCATGATGGTCAGCAACTTCTCGCGGCCGTCCGGCGAGCGCCGGCCGATTTTCACCTTCCCGGAGATCACGATGTACAGCCGATCTCCGGGGTCACCGGTGCAGTAGATGGTGTGACCGCGCGGGAACTCGACGACATGTAGTTGTCGGATCAGGTCCGCCGCGGCAGAGGGCGAAACGCCCTGCAGGATGCCGGCGCGGGCCAGCACAGACTCTGCGAGTCGGGCATCGCGGGCGGGCACCGCGACCCCAGAGGCATGATTGTTCACGTCGGCTCCCTGTTTTTGATGATGTCCGACATACCCAGGCCACGAGGGGTTAAACCGCGATCACCTCAGTTCGGACGACGACAGCCCAAGGAGCCGCCGCGCCACCACCAGCTGCTGGATCTGCTGCGTGCCCTCGAAGATGTCGAGGATCTTGGAATCGCGCGCCCACTTCTCCAGCAGGGTCTGCTCGGAATAGCCTGTGGTGCCGGCCAATTCGACGGCCTTCAGCGTGATGTCGCTGGCCACCCGCGCCGCCTTGGCCTTGCCCATCGACGCTTCCTTGCTGTTGGGGATGTCGTTGTCGGCCTGCCACGCCGAGCGCACGGTCAGCAGATAACCGGCTTCCCAGTCGGCCTCCAACCTCAAGAACTCCGCGGCGGCCGCGCTCTGCGAATGCGCCGGCTTGTCGTAGGAGATCTCGATGCCGGCCTCGGTGAGGATCTTGCGCAACTCCTCGAGGGCCGCGCGGCCGATCCCGACGGCCATCGCGGCCACCACCGGGCGGGTGTTGTCGAAGGTCTCCATCACCCCGGCGAAGGCCTTCTCGACGTCGATGTCCGGGCTGCCGAGCAGGTTCTCCTTCGGGATGCGGACGTTGTCGAACCGGATCACCGCGGTGTCGGAGGCCTTGATGCCGAGCTTGTCCTCGAGCCGCTCGACGGTGACACCCGGGTGGTCACGCGGCACGATGAACGACTTGATCGCGGCGCGGCCCCTCGACTTGTCCAGCGTCGCCCACACCACGATGTGGGTGGCGCGTGATCCCGCGGTCACGAAGATCTTTTCGCCGTTGATGACGTACTCGTCGCCGTCGAGCTTGGCCGTCGTCGACACGGCGGCGGAGTCCGAGCCGAAGCCCGGTTCGGTGATCGCCATCGCGGCCCACACGCCGTTGCCCAGCCGCTCCAGCTGCTCGTCGGTGGCCACGCCGCTGATCGCGGCATTGCCGAGGCCTTGGCGCGGCACCGACAGCATCAACGCGACGTCACCCCAACTGACTTCAATTACGTTGACGACCGCCGACATGTTGCCGCCGTTGTGGTTCTCGTTCTTGGCCTCGTCGGCGTCGCGGAACGCTTCCGCTCCGGCGAACGCGATGGCGTTTGCCTCCGAGATCCCTTCGAAAAGATCGGCCAGCGTGTCGAGCTCGACCGGGTACTCGTGCTCGCGCAGATCCCATTTGCGCGAAATCGGCCGCAGCATCTCGGCCGCACCCTGGTGCGCCATGTCGACCACCGCCTGCAGCTTGCGCGGCAGCTCCAAATTGATTGCCATGGTTGGACTTTCCTTAGATGACGACTCGGTTTAAATAACTACAACGCCCTCGGCGACGCCGATCACGCGGAGGTCGCGGTACCAGCGTTCGACGGGATGTTCCTTGGTGTAGCCGTGGCCGCCCAGCAGTTGCACGCCGTCGAGCCCGATCTGCATGCCCTTGTCGGTGCCGAGCCGCTTGGCCAGCGCCGCCTCCCGAGCG
>DASWBF010000161.1:0-5395 GCA_036390735.1 Mycobacterium sp.
CGAACTCATACCCGCAATGTATCCACGCCCACCGACACGTTCGGGCCTCAAACCCTGCCGGACAACGCAATTCAGGCCCAGTTATCCACAACCACGAATTCATCCACAGATTTCGACGAACTGCCGAATCAGCCTTGACAAACCGAGGCTGCCGAGTTACGTGACGTAGCGCTCAACCAATGACGGACCCAGCCGTCGTCCGGCAGCGTCCCTAGACGGTCGCCGGCTTCGCCGGTCCGGAGTAGACCTCGAAGAAGCGCGCCATCATCTCGGCCGGCACCGCAAGGTTCGCGGCGTGGTCGGTGCGCACGCAGACGAGACTGGGGCCCTTGTGCTCGCGCGACCGCTGCAGTGCGCCGTCGAGATCCTCGATCCGCTCTACGTACTCGCCGTGGCAGCCAAGTCCCTGCGCGACGACATCCCAGCGGATTTCGCCCTGAGCGGTTCCGAACGTCGTGCCGTACAGCTGCAGCTCGTTGACTTCCTCCATTGTCCACGAGCCCTCAGCGAACACGATCACGGTGATGTCGAGGCCCTCGCGTGCGGCGGTCTGCAGCTCCATGAAGTTGAAGCCCGCGGCGCCGTCGCCCGTGACGCAGACGACCTCACGGTCGGGCGCGCCGAGCTTAGCGCCGATCGCCGACGGGATTCCGGTACCCAGCATCCCAAGCTCGAGGATCGAGTGATACGACCGCGGTTGCGTCGGCGGCAACGTGTTGTAGGCCCACAGTGAGGTGTTGCCTCCGTCGGCCGTGTACACCGCGTCCGGACCGAACACCGCGCCAATGGCCGCGGCCGCGTGCGCCGGATGGATGCCCGGGCCCGGCCACTCGAGGATCGGTGCGGCCAGCTGGGCCCGTACCTGCTCATCGAGCTGGCGGTAGCGTGCCAGGTCCGCGCCGTCGCGCGTGCCGACATTCATCGTGCGCATCCGCACCGCGATACCGTCGAGAGCGGCCCGCGCGTCGGCGAGGATTCCGAGGTGCAGTGGCCGCGTGACGCCGAAGTGGCGCGGGTCGATGTCGATCTGGATCAGCCGCTTGCCTTCCGGATCGCCCCAGTAGGTGTCGTACGGAACGTCGAGATTTCCCATCCGTGAACCGGCGACGAGCAACACGTCGGCCTCGCTGCGCGCGAGGTCACCTGCGGGCCCGAACCCGGAGACGTAGTTGGGGTGATCGGCCGGGACACTCGCACGGCCGGCCATCGAGCTCATCGCAGGGCAGTTCAGCAACTCGGCAATCTCGATGACCAGATCGCGGGCGCCGGCGCGATCGACGCCCTGGCCTGCGATCAGCACCGGACGCTCGGCCGCGACGAGGAGAGCAGCGGCCTCGTCGAGCTGGCGATCCGACGGCGGCAGCGCGCCGATGCGATACGCGGCGGGTGGCAGCACGGGCGCCGTCTGCGGGTCGCCGGTCTCATACAAGATCGGCGCCGGCAGCTCGACGTGCACCGGGCCGGGGCGGCCGTTGTGCATCTCGCGGAACGCCAGCCTCAGCACCTCCGGAATCCGAGACCACTCGAAGATGGGGCCGCCCCACTTGACCGCCGGCCGGAAAAGGTCGAGCTGGTCTTGGCCTTGGAACGTCGAGGGCGGCGACGGGTAGACGATCCCGAGGCGGTGCTGTGAGGTGATCACCAACACCGGGACGCCCTCATGCAGCGCGGTGACGACTCCTGGCAGCAGGTTCGCGGAGCCCGGGCCGGGATTACCGAGCACGGCCGCGACTTTGCCCGTCGTCTTGTAGAGGCCTTCGGCCATGTGTACCCCGGCAGCCTCGTGGCGCACCGGCACGAGCCGAATGCCGTGCGCATCGAGTTGGGCCAACAGCGGATCGATCTCCGGGGACGGAAGGCCGAAGAGAAACTCGATCCCTTCCGCCTGGAGCGCACGTGCGAACAGCTCGCCACCGGTGATTTCAGTCATCTTCCACCTCCACGTGCAGACTCATGGATAGGACCACCCGCGTAGGCATAAGCGTAGAGGCGCAAGTCCCGGACCGACGGGACCTTGGTTTTGTTCGGAGCGGCAATGAGATCGTTAGGGCAGCGAGGGGCGAACGGACCCCGACCTCAAGGAGATTCACGCATGGCACAGTTCGAAACGAGACAGATAGCAGTCAACGGTGTGCGTTCACCCGTCCTGGTCGGCGGTGCCGGCACATCCGGCGAGGCCGTCGTGTTCGTTCATGGCAACCCTGATACGGGCAGTGACTGGTTACCGCTGATGGAGCCGGTCGCCGAGTTCGCCACCGCGGTCGCCCCCGACATGCCAGGATTTGGCGGCGCGGACAAACCTGAGCACTGGGATTACACCGTGGCCGGGTACGCGTCGCATTTGGGTGGCTTGCTCGATCAGCTCGGCATCGAGCGGGTGCACGTGGTCGCCCACGACTTCGGCGGCCCATTCGCCTTGAAGTGGGCGGCGGACAACGGCGAGAAGCTCGCCAGCGTCACATTGATCAACACCGGTGTGCTGCTCGGCTACCGCTGGCACAGGCTCGCGCGCATCTGGCGGACACCGGTTCTCGGTGAAGTGTTCATGTTGACGACTTCTCCTCGGCTCGCGCGGTTCGTCGTGCACCACGACAATCCCGGGTTGCCCGAGGAGTGGGTGCAGAAGATCGCGGACCATGCCAGGCCGCCCGAAACCAAGCGGGCGGTGCTGCGGCTGTACCGTTCGACGCCGCCATCCGACATGGAGCTCGTCGCCGGGCCGCTGCGCGAGCGCGACCCCGACACCCTGGTCGTGTGGGGCGACGCCGATGTTTACATCCCGGCCGTGCAAGCCCAGCGGCAACGAGAAGTGTTCTCGCGCGCCCGAATCGAGATCCTGCCCGGAGTCGGTCACTGGGCATGGCTCGAGCAACCCGAACGTGTCGCCGATCTTGTGGTTCCGTTCCTGCGTGAACGGGTTGGTGGCACAGCCCAATAGCCCTCTTGGACAAGGAGATACGTGTGAGCCTCTTGGAACCGACGCCGGAGCAGTTCGCCGCACTGGCGGCGCGGCCCGCCGACGCCGCAGTGGTGATGGTCAACCTGTTGAAGTTCAACCAGCCGGGCGGTCTCGAGCGCTATCTGCAGTACGGGCAGGAAGTCGCTCCGCACGTAGAGCGGGTCGGCGGAAAAGTCCGTTACGGCGGAGCCGCGCCGACTGTCGTCATCGGCGATGGCGAGCGGCCGTGGTGGGACGCGATCCTCGTCGTCGAATATCCGTCTCCCGCCGCGTTCATCGAGATGGTGACCGACGACGGTTATCTGCAGGTCCACCAACATCGGGTCGCCGCACTGGAACGCGGCGACCTGATCGCCACATCGACTTGGATGCCTGCCGACTGAGCATCTTCCGCACCGCTTCGCCGGCCCGCAGCGACTAACTTAAGGGCATGTATCTGATCACGGGGGCAGCCGGAAAGGTCGGCGGAGTCAGTCGCTCGGTCGTCGAGATCCTGATCGGCAAAGGGGAGTCGGTGCGCGCGATGGTGCACCGCGAAGACAGTCGGGCGCAGCGGCTCCGGGAGCTGGGCGCCGAAGTGGTGATCGGAGACCTGACCAACCCGCGCGATGTCGTCCACGCGATGACCGGTGTCGAGCGGATGTTCTTCAACATGAGCGTGTCGCTGGATTACCTGGAAGCCACGGCGATCGTGTGCGCGGCGGCGCGCGAGGTGGGCGGCTATGAGGTGATCGTCAACATGTCGCAGATGACGGTCTCCGAGATGACGCTGACCAGCACGGGCGAATCCTTTCAGCAGTGGCTGCACTGGCTGTCCGAGCAGGTCATGAACTGGTCGGGCGTGCCGGTGGTGCACATCCGGCCGACCATATTTCTCGACAACCCGCTGTTCACGATGCTTGCGCGCAGGTCGGTGCATGATCGCGGTGTACTTCCGCTGCCCTTCGGCACCGGCCGCACGTCGCCGATCGCGGCCGCCGACGTCGCCCGATTGATCGCCGCGGTCCTGCTCGATCCGGCCGACCGGATCGGTGACGTCTATGAGCTGACGGGGCCGGAGGTCCTCGGAATCAACGGCTTGGCCGAGCACTACTCCCGGGCGCTGAACAGGTCGGTGGCCGCAGAAGACATCGCATACGACGACTGGATCCGGCAATACCTGCGGGCGTCCGGTCTGCCCGACCATGTCCAGCAGCACATCGCCACAATGGCGCGCCTTCACCATGAGGACCACTACAACCGCGTGAGCGACGACTTCCAGAGGGTGATCGGTGAGCCCGCGCAGACGGTCGAGCAGTACATCGCGGCACATCCGCAGCTATTCGGCGGTTAACGGCGTATTGCTCTGACATCTTGGGCCTTCGGCCCCTAGGCGGTGCACCGCCCACCGAGCAGGATTGCCGCCATGGACGGAGGAACAGGCCCTTCATCAAGAACATGAGCTGATCTTGGTGGCCGGTTATCGAGATCTGGAGATCGCACGGCGCGATTTCGCCAAGCTGGCCGACGAGGTGGAACGCGAGCGATTTCTGGTCAAGAGGGCAGCGCTTCTCACCAAAGACGAGAATGGCAACCCAACTGTCGTCGAACTCGGTAACCACCTCGGGGCCAAGGGCGCCGGTTTCGGTGCAGGCATCGGGATCCTGGTGGGACTCTTCGCACCGCCGATTCTCGGCTCGGTCCTCATCGGTGCGGCCGCGGGCGCGCTCGTGGCGGCCTTCGCAGGCCACGAGATGAAGGTCGGTCTACGACATGAGGTCAGCCGAGCGTTGGACGCCGGAACGGCCGCGGTGGTTGCGCTTGTGCCGCCGAGCAGTCTGACGTTCGCCGAGCGCGATTTGCTTGGGGCGGACAGCAAGTCGATCGTCCGGTTGGACAAGTCGACCGTCAACAGCCTGGAGAAAGAGATCGAGCGTGCCCTGCACGAGCACCAACCCGCGCAGCCGGGGTCGGACGCTAGCACTGGCAGCGTGGGCACCAGTAGCTGACGCGTTCCCCGCTCCAATCGGTCTCGATCAGAGTGCCGCAGCGGCGGCACGGTTGTCCGGGGCGGCCGTACACCCACAGCTCGTTGCCGTGGCGGCGATCTCCGGTGGTGGTGCGGTTCCATCGCGCTCGATTGGCCACCATCATGTCGTGGGCCCGTGACACCACCCGCAGCGGATCGGCGACCCGGGCGACCGGCGCCGTGGGTAAAACCCCGAATACGAAGCACAATTCGTTGCAGTAGACGTTGCCGACGCCGGCCATGACGCGCTGGTCCAGCAGCGCAGCCGCAATCGGCCGGTCCGGGTCGGCGGTCAAGTTCGCGGCCGCCCGCGCGGGATCCCAGTCGGCGCCGAGCAGGTCTGGGCCAAGATGGGCGACCACCGACATGTCGTCGTCGCGGGCGAGTATTTCGAGTTGACCGAGATCGATGCCCGCTGCCTGAATGTC
>DASWBF010000162.1:0-13656 GCA_036390735.1 Mycobacterium sp.
CGGTAGCCGCTACGGCCGAGCGGCTGTAACCCGTTGAGCGCGTTGATCAATTCGACAATCGAACGAAGCAGCGGGCGCCGCCGCCGCAAGCGCCGATACGAGGAGTCGGCCATCGCTCAACCGAGGATCGGGAGCCGGCGCACACGCCCCAGCCGGTCGAGAGCCCGCTGCATCACCTCGCGCACGTGGGCGTCGACCTCGGCGACGTCGGGATCGTCGCCGAATTCCGCCGCGATGTCGATGGGCTCAAGCACTTGCGTGACGATCTTGGTGGGCAGTGGCAGGTTGGGCGGCAGGATCCCGGCGACGTTGAACCCGAACGGGAATCCGAACGACAGTGGCATGATCTTCGCGCGTGCCGCCCGTGCGACGGGGCCGAGCCGCTTCGCCAACCCGGTTCCACGGGTCAAGTACAGCTGGTTCTCCTGACCGCCGATCGACACCGCAGGCACAATCGGCACGCCGGCTTCGATTGCTGTCCTGACATATCCCTTCCGGCCGTCGAAGTCGATCACGTTCTCCCAGACCGTTGGCCGCATCGCGTCGTAGTCGCCGCCCGGGAACACCACCGCGAGGTGGCCGGAGCGCAGCGCCGCCGCGGCGTTCCCCGGGTTCGCCCGGATGAAGCCGGTGCGCAGCAACACGTTTGCCACCGGCCCGATGAACAGCATGTCGTGGCTCAGCGTATGGATCGGGCGGTCATAGCCGAACTTGTCGTAGAACTCGACGGCAAGGACCGGAACGTCGGCCGCGAACTGCCCGCCGGAGTGGTTCGAGACGAGCAGCGCTCCGCCCGCGGGCGGGATGTTGTCCAGGCCGCGCACCTCGGTCCGGAAATACCGTCGAAGCATCGGCCGCAGGACACCGACGACACGCTCGGTGAACTCGGGATCCCACTTCTCGATCTCGACACGATCGACGTCGGTGTCACCCATGGTCGAATGGTACCGACGGGCCGTCCGGTACTTTCAGGTACTCATGAGCGAAGACGAAGCCCCCGCCGTCCTTGTCGAGCAGCGCGACCGGATCCTGCTGATCACCATCAACCGCCCCGAGGCCAAGAACGCGGTCAACGCCGCGGTCAGCCGAGGCCTTGCCGATGCCATGGACCGGCTGGACGACGACCCGGGTCTGTCGGTCGGGGTGTTGACCGGTGCCGGCGGCTCGTTCTGTGCCGGCATGGACCTCAAGGCCTTCGCGCGCGGCGAGAACGTCGTCGTCGACGGCCGCGGCATGGGCTTCAACGAGAAGCCGCCGGTCAAGCCGCTGATCGCGGCGGTCGAGGGGTACGCGCTGGCCGGCGGCACTGAGCTGGCGCTGGCCACCGACCTGATCTCGGCGGCCAACAACTCGGCGTTCGGCATTCCGGAGGTCAAGCGCGGGCTGGTCGCCGGCGGCGGTGGGTTGCTGCGGCTGCCGCAGCGGATCCCGTACGCGATCGCGATGGAGCTGGCGCTGACGGGCGACAACCTGTCCGCCGAGCGCGCGCATGCGCTGGGTCTGGTCAACGTGCTCACCGAGCCGGGCAAGGCGCTGGACGGCGCGCTGGCGCTGGCCGAGAAGATCACGGCCAACGGGCCGCTCGCGGTCGCCGCCACCAAGCGGATCATCGTCGAGTCCCGCGGCTGGAGCCCCGACGAGATGTGGCGCGAGCAGGTCAAGATCATGATGCCGGTGTTCGCGTCCAAGGACGCCAAGGAGGGCGCGATTGCGTTCGCCGAGAAGCGCCCGCCGCGCTGGACGGGAACCTGATTAGCAGGTGACGCCGATCGAGGTGACCCGCGGCCTGCTCAACCAGGACGCCGCGCTGCGGCAGGGCTACCTCGATGTGCTGGGCGGGTCGGTGAGCTCTCCGGTTCCCACGGCCGCCCAGCGCGCGATGAACAGCCAGTTCGTCGCCGGGGTGTATGAGCGGGTGTGGCGGCCGCTGTCCTTCTACGTCGCCAGCGGCGTGACCACCGGCGCGGAGCAACGCCGAGCCGATGCTCACCCGTGCCGTGCTCGACAACAGCGGACCGCACACCTGCTACGTGCGCGCCGACGCGAGGCGGTTGCCGTTCAACGACGAAACGTTCGACGCGGTCTGCTGTTTCGGCGCGCTGTACCTGATGCCTGAGCCGCTGCGCGTCGCGTCGGAAATGGTGCGGGTGCTGGCGCCTGCGGGGCGGATCGCGATTTTGACCACCTGCACGAGCAGCCGTCCACCCGACCGGTACGCGACGGTTCCTGTGGCACATATCGTCGGCTTGCGAATGTTTGACAAGGAAACTTTCGTGGAGCTCTTCACGTCCGCCGGGTTGGTCGACGTGCAGCAGGAGATTCAGCGCGCCCTGCAGTACGTCACCGCCACGAAACCGGCGAATTCCGCCCACTGACTTTTGCCGTGCGCGATAGTTGCGGCTATCCGGCACAGCTAACCGAGGAGCCATCATGGCCGACGTCGACTACTGCGTAATTGGTGCGGGTTTTGCGGGACTGACTGCCGCGCTGCGGCTGAAGCAGGCGGGCCGTTCGGTGGCGTTGCTGGAGGCCCGCGACAGAATCGGCGGCCGCACGTTCACCGAAATGCTTGACGACGGCACGTGGATCGACCGCGGCGGCGCCTGGGTGGGCCCAGGACAAGACCGCATCTACGCGATGATGAACGAGTTCGGGGTCGGCAGCTACAAGCAGTACCTCGACGGCGAAGCGATGATGGTCGTCGGCGGCAAGCAGTACCGCTATTCCGGCACGATTCCGTTGACCATGAGCCCGTGGGCCGTCGCCAATCTCGGTGCGGTCTTCCTCGAGCTGGGGCAGATGTGCAAGTCGATCCCACTGGAGGAGCCCTGGAAAGCGAAGAACGCCGCGAAGTGGGACCAGATCAGCCTGGCCAAGTGGCTCAGTGGCAACACACTGTCCAAGCCTGCCCACGACCTGCTGGACACGGCCATCTCCGGCTGCTACACCTCCGCCGCGTCTGAGGTCTCGATGCTGTGGGTGCTCTACCAAATGGCGTCGGGCGGCGGTCCGAACTTTGTCCTCAGCATCAAGGACGGAGCGCAAGATGCCCGGGTGGTTGGCGGAATGGGCGCGATCTCCGGACCGATGGCCGCTGAGATCGGCGACTCCGTGCACCTCTCTCAACCCGTCCGTCGGATCGAGCAGGATGCCGACGGGGTGACGGTGCGCGCCGACGACATGACGGTGCGCGCACGCCGCGTCGTCGTCGCGGTCCCGCTCGTCATTGCGAACCAGATCCTCTACGAACCGATGCTGCCCGTGGACCGGACATTTCTGCAGCAGCGGGTGCCCAGCGGCGCCGTCTTCAAGATCAACATCGTGTACGACGAGCCGTTCTGGCGCGCCGACGGGTTGTCGGGGCAGTCGGCGGCACCCAACACGCCCGCGCCGGTGACCATCGAGGCATGCACCGACAAGGAACGACCCGGAGTGATGTGTGTCATCAGCGAGGGTCCGATCGCTCGTGAAGCCTGCAAACTCGACGAGTCCGCGCGGCGCACGGCGGTCCTCGGCGAGCTCGTCAGGCGGTTCGGCGACAAGGCGGGATCGCCCGAGCACTACATCGAACAGAATTGGACTGTCGAGCGGTACTCCGGCGGCGGAATGATCGGCCACACGGGGACCGGCGTGCTCACGGAATTCGGGCACGCACTGCGCGAGCCGTGCGGCCGCATTCACTGGGCCGGCACCGAAAGCTCGGCGGTGATGTGCGGCTGGATCGACGGCGCGATCCGCTCCGGTGAGCGTGCCGCCAGCGAAGTGATGGCCGCCGAGTCGGTCTCTATGGCTTGACGCCCTCGCCCTACGCCTCGAGACTGCGGACAGATCGCACTTTTCGCTCGAAAGGCGATCTCTCCGCAGTCTGGATGGCGGACAATAGTTGTGGCGTGTCGGTTCAGGCCGTGCGCTGCCGAATGTGGTTACGCAGGAAAGGGATTCGCTATGTCAGAGCAGAACATCGAAACGGTCAAGAGAGGATATGAAGCGTTCTCCGCCGGCGACGTCGAAACGGTGATGAGCCTGTTCGACGACAACATCGAATGGGTACAGCCGGGTGAAAGCGCGATCAGCGGTATCTATCGCGGCAAGGCTGAATTCGGCGAGTACCTCAGGCAGTTGGCCGAGAAAGCCCTGGCGGTCAGGGCCCTGCGATTCATGGCCGAGGGCGACACGGTCGTCGCGTTCACTGAGGTAACTGTCGGCAGCGAAATGGGCGAAGACGCCGACGTGTACAAGGTGCGCGACGGCAAGATCGTGCACGCGCAGATCTACACGGACACGGCGATGATGGAGCGCGTGTTCGGCCGCAAGGAGGTCGCCGCCGGGTAGCCCCTGCGTATGGTCGGCAGGTGATGTCGCGACGCGGCTGTTCGTGTCACCCCGCACGGTGCAGTTGGATGATGCACAGGTGGCATACCTTTCCCACTGCTGGGACGTTACCGTTAAGGAACCGTTAGAACTCGGCGGCGTTTGCTTGCCAGCTGCATGTCTGGGCGCGTGATCCGCGCTACACTCTCCGCAAGGTTGAGATCACAGCCTGTGATGAAAACGTCCCGCACCGCAAACTGACAGGCTGTTCAATTCATGCCAATGCGCGCCGGGCGTTTTCGACCGAGATCAGCGACAGATCCATGAGGGATAAGTCAATGACTGCTGTGCATTCCGCATCCGCCGCCCCTGACGCACTACATGGCACATCGGTAATCGATTGTGGCCGTGCGTTTTTGACGGCGCAGATCTACACCTGGCTGACGGTTATCACGATCAGCGGCGAGATAGACGCGACAAACGCAGGCCAGCTCGGCCACCACGTCACCGCGCTCGTGCCCGACGACGGTGCTCTCATCGTCGATATGGTCGACACGGACTTCATCAGTGTCGACGGCCTGCGTGCGCTGTTCGCGCTGAACGTCGAGTGCGTGCGTGTCGACACGCGGTGGGCGGTGATCGGCAGCCACGCCGTGCACCGGCTGCTGCGGGTCGCCGACGGCGAGGGGCTTGTTCCCGCGGTGCGATCGGCGACCGAGGCATTGCAGCGCGTGCGCCGCTCGCGGCGTGAGCGACGCCCGCTGCAACTGGTGACCTGACAACGGTCGCCGTTACCGGGCCCGGCCTGCGCCGGAGGACTACGCTCAGCGCCATCGCGACGAGGGAAGGCGCCGGGCATGGGTCACTACAAGAGCAACGTCCGCGACCTCGAGTTCAACCTGTTCGAGGTTCTAGAACTCGACAAGGCGCTCGCGAGCGGGGAGTTCGGCGACCTCGACGGCGAGTCGGTGCGGCACATGCTCGCCGAGGCGTCCCGGCTGGCTGAGGGTCCCGTCGCGGAGTCGTTCGCCGATGCGGACCGCCATCCGCCGACGTTCGACACCAGCGAGCACACGGTGACGCTGCCGGAGCCGTTCAAGAAGTCACTGCGCGCGTGGCAGCAGGGTGAGTGGTTTCGCGTCGGGCTCGACCAGAACGTCGGCGGGGTGCCCGCGCCGGCGATGGTCCAATGGGCCATCAACGAGTTCGTGCTCGGCGCGAACCCGGCGGTGTTCCTGTATCTCGCCGGTCCGATATTCGCCAACATCCTGTACCACATCGGCAACGAGCAGCAGCGGCATTGGGCCGAGTTGGCGATCGAGCGCAACTGGGCCGCCACGATGGTGCTGACGGAGCCCGACGCGGGTTCGGACGTCGGCGCGGGCCGGACCAAGGCGATCCCACAACCGGACGGCACCTGGCACATCGAGGGTGTCAAGCGGTTCATCACCAACGGCGACACCGACGACCTCTTCGAGAACATCCTTCACGTCGTGCTGGCCCGCCCCGAGGGCGCAGCTCCGGGCACCAAGGGGCTCAGCCTGTTTCTGGTGCCGAAGTACCTGCTCGACCCCGAAACCGGCGCACCGGGGGAACGCAACGGCGTCTTCGTCACCGGCCTGGAACGCAAGATGGGTCTAAAGGTCTCGGCGACAACGGAATTGACCTTCGGCGGGCACGGTACCCCGGCCATCGGCTGGCTCGTCGGCGACGTCCACCGGGGCATTGCGCAGATGTTCGAGCTGATCGAGTACGCACGAATGATGGTGGGTACTAAGGCCATTTCGACGCTGTCGACCGGTTATCTGAACGCGCTGGATTACGCCAAGACCCGCGTTCAGGGCGCCGACATGACACAGATGACCGACAAGACCGCGCCGCGCGTGACGATCATCCATCACCCCGACGTGCGACGGGCGTTGATGACGCAGAAGGCCTACGTCGAAGGCCTGCGCGCGCTGTATCTGTACACCGCGGCCCACCATGATCCGAGCGTGGCGGGGGTGGTGTCGGGCGCCGACGCCGACCTCGCGGGGCGGGTCAACGATCTGCTGTTGCCGATCGTCAAGGGCGTCGGCTCCGAACGCGCCTACCAGTGCCTGACCGAGTCCCTGCAGACGCTGGGCGGTTCGGGATTCCTGCAGGACTATCCGATCGAGCAGTACATCCGCGACAGCAAGATCGACAGCCTGTATGAGGGCACCACCGCAATACAGGCCCAGGACTTCTTCTTCCGCAAGATCGCTCGAGACCAGGGCGTCGCGCTGCAGCACGTGGTGGGCCAGATTCAGAAGTGCCTCGATGGCGACGGGGCACGCGAGGAGCTCGCGGAAAGCCGGGCGCTGCTGGCGACCGCGATGTGCGACCTTCAGGCGATGGTCGCCGCGCTCACGGGGTATCTGATCGAGTCCCAGAACAACGCGCGCGAACTGTACCGCGTCGGCCTCGAGTCGGTGCCGTTCTTGCTGTCGGTGGGTGACCTGCTGATTGGCTGGCTGCTGGTACGGCAGGCCGAGATCGCGCTGCAAGCACTCGACGGCGACGTTGCCGACGACGACCGTGCGTTCTACCTCGGAAAGGTTTCGGCGGCAAAGTTTTTCACCAAGAATGTGTTACCCCGGCTGTCGCCGAACGCCGCATCGTCGAGGCCGTCGACCTCACGATCATGGAGATGCGCGAGGAGTCCTTCTAGTAGGGCGCGTTAAGGTCTGATTCGCAGCAGCAGCGGAAGGGAGCACGCAATGAAGGTCATTTCATCCATTGACGACGCCGTCGGTCTTGTCGGCCAGGAACTCGGGGTCGGCGAGTGGAAGAAGATCGACCAGAAGCGCATCGACGCATTCGCCGACGTCACCGAGGATCACCAGTGGATTCACATCGACGTCGATCGCGCCAAGACCGAAAGCCCTTACGGCACAACGATTGCTCACGGATTCCTGACGCTGTCGATGATCCCGAAGCTGTCCAAGGACAACTTCCGCGTCGAGAACGCCAAGATGGCGATCAACTACGGGCTCAACAAGGTCCGGTTCCTGGCCGCGGTCCCGTCCGGCGGGCGGATCCGCGCACGGTCGGAGCTCGTCGACGCCGCGAAGACCGGCGACAACATGGTCAACCTCACCGTGCGGCACACCATCGAGCTGGATGGGTCGGACAAGCCGGCCGCCGTCGCCGACACGATCGTGCGGGTGATCTTCTAACCCGTTCTAACCCCGCCGCGAAACCCCCGTTTCGCACAGAAAGTGCGAGGCGAACGTGCGAAACTCCGGTTTCGCGCGACGAGGCGGCGGCGTGGGCTACTCGACGGTGTAGCCCATCGGCAGCAGCACGCTCTTGAGCTGGCAGAAGTGCTCCACACCTTCCGGGCCGCACTCACGGCCGATGCCTGAGTTCTTGTAGCCGCCGAACGGTGAGCCGGGATCGAACGCGTACCAGTTGATTCCGTACGTGCCGGTGCGGATCTTCTGCGAAATCTCGATGCCCTTGGGCACATCGGTGGTCCAGACGCTGCCGGCCAGACCGTAGACCGAGTCGTTGGCGATCTTGATCGCGTCCTCCTCGGTGTCATAAGGAATGATCGACAGCACCGGCCCGAAGATCTCCTCCTGCGCGATCGTCATCTTGTTGTCGACGTCGGCGAACACGGTCGGCTCCACGAAGTAGCCGTCGTCCAGCCCCTCGGGCCGGCCATCCCCGCACACTAGCCGCGCGCCTTCCTCCTTGCCTTTGGCGATGTAGCCTTCGACGCGCTGCCGCTGCTTCTCACTGATCAGCGGACCGATCTGAACCGCCGGATCCGACGGCAGCCCGACCGGAAGCGCCTGCACGAAATTCTTTACTGCCTCCACGATTTCGTCGTAGCGCGACCGCGGCGCGAGGATCCGGGTCTGGTTCACGCAGCCCTGGCCGGCGTTCATCACGCCGGAGAACACCATCATCGGTATGGCCGCAGCGAGGTCGACGTCTTCCAACAAGATCGCCGCCGACTTGCCGCCCAGCTCAAGGGTGCTCGGCTTCAGCATGTCGGCGGCGCGCTTGCCGACCTCCTTGCCCACCGCCGAGCTGCCCGTGAACGTCAGCATGTCGAGGTCGGGGTTGGCGGTCAGCGCCTGCCCGGTCTCGATGTCACCGGGCACCACTGACAGCACCCCGTCGGGCAGGCCGGCCTCGGCGAACACCTCGGCAAGTGCGTTGGCGCTCAACGGGGTCTCCGCGGCGGGCTTGAGCACGATCGTGCAGCCGGCCAGCAGCGCCGGGCCGAGCTTGTTCACGGCCAGGAACAGCGGCACGTTCCACGCGATGACCGCACCGACCACGCCGATCGGTTCACGCGAGACGATCGACTGCCCGTACGCACCGTTGCGGGTCTCGGTCCATTTGATGGCGTCGGCCGCACCGGCGAAAAAGCTCAGTGCGCCAAGCGATCCGGTCCAGTGCATCATTTCGATGATCGTCTGGGGCTGCCCGGTCTCACAGGTCAGCAGATAGGTGAAATAGTCCTTGCGGTCTTCGAGGAGCTTGACGGCGGCCTGAATCACCGCAGCGCGTTCGGCCGGCGGCGTGGACGGCCATGGGCCGCTGTCGAACGCGACGCGGGCCGCCGCCACGGCGGCGTCGACGTCGGCGGCAGCCGCCATCGGCACTTTGCCGACGTACTCGCCGGTGGCAGGGGAGCGCACCTCGATGACCTTGTCGGTCGACGGCTCGGTCCACTCCCCGCCGATGAACAACTTGTCCCATTCGGCCTTGTACTGCTCGGTCATCTCTCTCCTTCCGTTATTGCTCTTCGCGCGAGCGCTCATCGGCCATCGCGTCGTCGAGCGCCTGGAAAGCTTTGGTGCGCAACGGGCTTCGTATCGTTTCGATGGCGTGCTGCAATGCGGCGAAGACGATGTAGAAGTCCAGATCCGCTGGCCGGTAGCCGGTGATGTCGGCGTATGTGGCGGCGACGTCGCCGGGCTGCAGGAAGTCGGGCAGACCGGGCCGCCCGGCGGCATGGGCGAGGCCGTCGACGAAGCGGTGGTGAAAGACCAACGCCCCCAAGTCGAATTCCCGCGGTCCAATGGTCGCGCGGTCCCAACTCGCCAGCGCCACGGGCGCGAAGTCCCGGTATGTGACGTTGTCGATTCGCGCATTTCCCCAGCAGAGCACCGGCGTCGTCTCGACGGGCCAGCGGTCCCGCAGCCACCCGAACGCGCGCTCGATCAGCGGTGCCCGAAGTCCATGGGAGCCGACGGTCTCGTAATGTTCGAGCAGGCGCCGAACGATGACCGACAGCGCCGACTCACCCGGACGGCGACGATCGAGGAAGGCGAAATCGGACGGCGTCGCCGCGTGCACTCGGGCCAGTTGTTCCAACGTCGCCTGCTGCATGCGTTCGCGTTCGGCGGCGCTCGCCTCGGTGATCCACGAGGCGAACGTGTACGGCGTTTCGTACCTCGCGGTCGTCAGTCCGTCGACACGGGTCATCACGAAGAAGGGAGCGCCGAGGGGCGCGGGGTCGTCTTCGCACCACAGCGCCGGCGGCACCGCCGGCCGAGCGAGCTGCGTGCCCAGCCGTCGCAGCGTCAGGAACTGAGATCGCGTCTCGAACGGGCCGCTGGAGGCCAGGTGCACCACCAGCCGGTGCGATTCCCCATCCCAGCCGGCGTCGACGAACACCGTGCGGTCGGCGGTCAGCGCCGCCGTCGCCACCGCCGCTCCGGCCTGTCGCGCGGCCAGCCACTGCTCGAAAACGTCGCGTAGGGAGCTACTGACTGTTGACTGCGCTGCCATGGTGTGACCCACACTACCCAGCCGCCGACGAAACGAGAACCTGTTCCAGTCTGAACGCGGTCACGGCGCAAGCACCAGCACCAGATTGCTCACCGCGAACTCCCGCAACAGCGGCACCGACGTCATCCACCAGGCCCATCGCGGGTGGTAGCGGGGAAATGCGGCGACGAGCGCGCCCGTGGAGCGAGCCCAGCACAGGCCGTCGGCCACCGACACGGCGAACAGCGACGAGCCGTAGTTGTTCTTCGCCGGATGGCCGTGCTTGCGGGCATAGAGGCGCGCGGCGCGGGCGCCGCCGAGGTAGTGCGTCAGACCCATTTCGTGTCCGCCGAACGGGCCGAGCCATACGGTGTAGGACAACACGACGAGCCCGCCGGGCCGGGTCACGCGCAGCAGTTCGTCGCCGAGCCGCCAGGGCGCGGCCACGTGCTCGGCCACGTTGGATGACAGGGCGATGTCGACGCTGTCGTCGGCGAACGGCAGCGCCATGCCGGAAGCGCGGACGAAGGTGCCAGTCCCGCTGCGCGCGCAGGGCGCCGCGTGCATTTCGGCCGGATCCGGCTCGACGCCCAGATAGCGCAGCCCGCGGTCGGTGAACGCAGACGCGAAGTAGCCGGGGCCGCCGCCCACGTCGAGCAGCGACCGGCCGGCCGCCGACTCGCCGTGCACGCCACGCCAGAGATCGTCGACGAGCGCGGCGGTGTCGGCCGCCAGCGCGCCGTAGAACCGGTCCGGTTGACGTTGCTCGTAGCGGAATTCCGACAGCAGCCGCACCGACCGGCGCAGGGTTGCCCGTCTAGCGAAGACGGCGGTGGGCGGCATTCGCGTGAGGCTACGCTGGACCGGATGTCGTCCGCCGAAGCCCAACCCGGACGCGTCGGCTCAGTGCTGATGCTGTGCTGGCGCGACGTCGGCCACCCGCAGGGCGGCGGCAGCGAAACCTACCTGCAGCGCATCGGGGCTCAACTCGCAGCCGACGGGATGTCGGTGACGCTGCGGGCCGCGCGCTACGACGGTGCGGTCCGCGACGAGGTGGTCGACGGCGTGCGGATCAGCCGCGCCGGCGGCCACTACTCGGTGTACCTGTGGGCGCTGGCGGCGATGATCGGTGCGCGTCTGGGAGTCGGCCCGTTGCGCGGCGTGCGGCCCGACGTGATCGTCGACACCCAGAACGGCTGGCCGTTTTTCGCTCGGCTGGTGTTTGGACGTCGGGTGGCGGTGTTGGTGCATCACTGTCACCGCGAGCAGTGGCCGCTGGCCGGCCGCCGACTCGGCCGGCTCGGCTGGTTCTGTGAGTCGACGATTTCGCCGCGGGTGCACCGGCGCAACCAGTACGTGACCGTGTCGCTGCCGTCGGCCCGAGATCTCACCGACCTCGGGGTGAGTGTGAACCGAATTGCCGTGGTGCGCAACGGCCTTGACAAGACGCCTGCACTGCGGATGCCGCGATCGGCGACTCCGCGGGTGGTGGTGCTGTCGCGGCTGGTGCCGCACAAGCACATCGAGGACGCGCTTGATGCCATTGCGGTGCTGCGGACCCGCATTCCCGGCCTGCATCTCGACATCGTCGGCGACGGTTGGTGGCGGGATCGACTGGTGTCCCACGCGGCGCGGCTCGGTATCGCCGACTCGGTGACGTTCCACGGGCACGTCGCCGATGCAGCCAAACACTTTGTGCTGCAACAAGCTTGGGTGCATGTACTGCCGTCGTGCAAAGAGGGGTGGGGCCTGGCGGTGACCGAGGCCGCCCAGCACGGCGTGCCGACCATCGGCTATCGCTCGTCCGGCGGGCTCACCGACTCGATCATCGACGGGGTCACCGGCGTGCTGGTGGACGACCGCGATCAGCTTGTCTACCGGCTCGAGGAGCTGCTCACCGATCCGCTGCTGCGCGACGAGCTGGGCCGCAAGGCGCAAGCCCACAGCGCCGAGTTCTCTTGGCGCCAAAGCGCCGACGCGATGCGCGTGGTGCTCGAGGCGGTGGCGGCGGGCCGGCTGGTCAGCGGCGTGGTGTAGGTGCGAGAGCGACGTTTTGCAGAGGGTTACTCGAACTTCCTATGTAAAACGTGGCTTTCGGCGTTCCGACGGATGTGCCTTCGCACCGAGGCGAATGTCGTCCCCGCCGCGCCGGCCGCAAGCACGCTCAGCCACGCCAGGTGCGCACCGATCATCACCGTGCGATGCGTCCGGCTGGCACCCGGATCGTCACCGCCGACTCGATACAGCGTGATATCCTCGTCGTGGTAGACCACCGGCAGCGAAGCCAAAGTCTTTGCTGCCCAGCCTATTTCGCCTGGCGACCCCGATTCGACGATCACCCATCCCACGCCGGCGCGGGCCAGCGCGGCGGGGCCGGCACCGTCGAGAAGCAGTTGTTGCACACTGCGCGCCCGGCTGCCTTCGCCGAGCACCGTGCGCCCCGAGATCGTTAGGTCGCCGGTCGACCACACATGCGCACGCACCCAACGAGGCAGCGGATCGAGCACCGGTGCCGGGCCGGACCAGCCGAACCGTCGCATCGTGCCGGCCGGCAACACCGCGACCGGCCGCGGGTCGGCGTTGATGCGCGACGCCACCGCCGCCCACCCGGTGGGATAGCGGACCGGCGTCATCGCGCCGCCGACGCCCCAGGCAAGATCCGGCAGCACCGCGATCAAAGCAGCGCAGCACACCGCCGCGACCGCGCCAGCAGGGACCCAACGCCGCAGCGTCACCACCGCGCCCGCGCCGGCCACCGCGTATCCCGGCATCGCCAGCGCGACCCACTTCTGCCCGTCGCGGACCACCCCGAGACCAGGCGCTGCCCGCACCACCGCGTCGACGACGGCGACGCCGAGGCCGGTGGCCATCGCGGCGGGCACCACCACCGCGACCGCGCCCAGCACCAACAGCGCGACCGCGGCCGGTCGTCGCCGCACCGCAGGCAGTCCCGCGGCGACGATGCCCAGCACCACCGCCGAGCCGACGACGGCGAACAGCGTGCCGCGTGACCCCGGAACCGCCTCGGCGTTCCAGATGCCGCCCATCGCCGCCAGACTGCCCAGTGTTCCCAGCCCGGGTTCGGCCCGTGCCGCGAATGCCGCGATCCCGCTGTCCCCCGACGACAGACCCGAGAACACACTGGCGGTCAGCCACGGCAACGCCGCCAGCACGGCCACACCCAGACCCGCCGCCGCGCAGAGCCATCGCGGCCGCCCGCCGCCCGGCACCACCGCGCACACCAGCGCGACCGTCGCCGCCAGCATCAGGCCCGTCGGCGTCAACCCGGCCACTGCGGTCCACCACACCAGCGCCCACCAACTCCCCGATCCGTCGCGCAGCTTCAGCATCGCTTCCGCGACCCACGGCAGACATCCGTAGCCGACCAGCAGACTCCAGTGGCCTTGCAAAAGACGTTCTGCCACATAGGGATTCCAGATGGCGACCGTCACCGCGACGAGTTGCCCCCCGAGTCCGGCGTCGGAAATCACCAGCGCCACAAGCCGCGCCGCACCCCAGCCGGCCAGCCACAGCCCGAGGATCAACAGCGCCTTGACCACGATCCCGCCGTCGATCAGCCGGGATGCGAGT
>DASWBF010000163.1:0-5152 GCA_036390735.1 Mycobacterium sp.
CGCACGCTGGACGGCTGGCAGGACTGGGCCAAGCAGCGTGGGCACCGCGGGCTCGCGTACGTGCTCGTCGGCGACGACGGCACGCTGAGCGGGCCGGTGGCCAAGAACCTTTCGGACGCCGAACGTGACGGGCTGGCCGCCCATGTCGGCGCGAAGCCCGGCGACTGCGTCTTCTTCTCGGCCGGGCCTGCGAAGTCGTCGCGCGCGCTGCTGGGTGCTGCGCGCAGCGAGATCGCCCGCCGCCTCGACATGATCGACCCGAGTGCGTGGGCATTCGTCTGGGTGGTGGACCCGCCGTTGTTCGAGCCGGCCGACGAGGCCGCAGCGCACGGTGACGTCGCGGTGGGTTCAGGTGCGTGGACAGCGGTGCACCACGCGTTCACCGCACCGAAGCCGGAGTGCGTCGACGCTATCGATGACGATCCGGGCAGCGTGCTGGCTGATGCGTACGACATCGTCTGCAACGGCCACGAGATCGGTGGTGGCTCAATTCGTATCCACCGCCGCGACATTCAGGAGCGCGTGTTCGCGGTGATGGGCATCGACAAGGCCGAGGCCGAGGAGAAGTTTGGATTCCTGCTGAACGCCTTCACTTTTGGCGCACCGCCGCACGGCGGCATTGCATTCGGCTGGGACCGGATCACGGCGCTGCTGGCCGGGATGGATTCGATCCGTGAGGTGATCGCGTTCCCGAAGACGGGCGGGGGAGTCGACCCGCTGACCGATGCGCCGACACCGATCACGCCTGCCCAGCTCAAGGACGCGGGCATCGCCGTCATCGCACGAAAGGATGAGAAGTGAGCGACATGCCCGACCCAGCCGAACTCAAAGGCTTCAACGCCAAGATCATTGAGGAGTTTCGTACCAACGGCGGCAAGGTCGGCGGCCAGTTCGAAGGCGCAGACCTGCTGTTGTTGACGACGACGGGCGCGAAGTCCGGGCAGCCCAGGGTGAGCCCGCTGGCGTATCAGCGCGTCGACGGCAAGATGCTGATCATCGGCTCGTACCGAGGCGCCGACGTCGACCCGGCGTGGGTGCACAACCTGCGGGCCAACCCGCAGGCGCACGTCGAAGTCGGCAGCGACTCCTACGACGTCGTCACGCGCGAGCTGCCGCCCGAGGAGCGCGACCAAGCGTGGGACGAGATCGTCGCGGCCGCGCCGGGATTCGGCGAATACCAGTCGAACACCAGCCGCGTCATCCCGCTCTTCGAACTCACGCGGGCCTGATCGCGCCGAGGCGGTAACCACCGCGGCCCTCACTCGAAGTTTCCCGCGCGGAATACCGTTTCGCGGAGGTCAGCTCGGTGATCCGCGTTGGCCACGCCGCCGTCCCACGCGCTAGTTCGTGAAGCAGTACGAGTCGCTGGACGCGTCACCACCCTGAAGCCGGGTCTGGTGCACCCGGAGGCCACGGAAGTCGTCGCCGTGCGGGAAGAAGCGGCCATCGAGGACCAGACCACCGGCCGCGACGTCCGCGTCCATCTTCGCCATCCATGCCCCGACCCCGTCCGGGTAGAAGACCTCATCCCACGCCGCGTAGAGCGAGTTGGTGACGTAGACGCGTCGGCCGTCACGGCTGATCTCGACCATTTGCGGCCCGCCGCCGAGCGGCAGGCCCGGAGCCGCGGGATGCGGCTCGCGTCGCACGATCCCCCCGAGGCGCACCGATGCCGTCTCCCGCGGGTGGAACGGGTCGCTGACGTCGTACTGCTTGAGTTCACCTGTGCCAAAGCAGGATACGTACAGCCAGCGATCGTCGACCGACAGATCGATGTCGGTGACCAGTGGCGCCGCCGCACCGAAAGGCTTCAGCAACGGCGGCAGGTCGTCGGCGTCGGCGGGCTCGGCCGGAATGGTGATCACCTTCTCGACCGACCACTGGTCACCGTCCTTGTGCCACAGCCAGACTGAGGCCGACAGATCCTCGACGCTGATTACCACTGACGCGAAGCCCCACGCTTGGGACGGGTCGTGGGCGGGTCGCAGTTCGAGCACCATCTGGTGTTGGTCACCGAGGTCGACGCGCTGGGTCAGTTTGCGCTCCGACATGCTCCAGAAGTTCAAGTGGTGCCCGAACTTCCGGCCGAGCAGGTCCTCGGGGTTGAGCCCGTTCTCGATCATTGCGGGCGTCGCCCACTCCGACGTCATCACCGTGTCGTACTTCAGGTGCCACCACACGTCGTAGGCCAAGAATTGCGGTCCCCGGTCGACCTCCCACGGACCGATGACCTCGAACGTGTCGTGATCGATCAGCGCCACGCCGCCGGGACCGTCGTCACCGTTGACGCCGCCCAAAGCCGACATGAAGATGCCGCCCGGTCCGCAGTGCACGGTGTGCGGACGCGAGTATCCCGCCTTGGCCGCGAGCTCGGCGGCCTTGATCGTGTGCGACAGCACCGGCTGCCGAGGGTCGGGCTTGGTATCCAGGACATACGTGTTCGACGAGCGAATGCCGGGCACGACCAGGTAGCGGCGCTCGACGGTCGCACCGTGGTGGCCGGCGTGCCCCTCGTGGCAGAGCGCACTCGAACAGGCGTTCCAGCCAAAGTGGTGTAGTTCATTGCCGGGCGTCGGGAGATCGGTCCAGCCGACGACGCTGCCGAACGTTGCGGAGTTGGGGTCGCAGTCGACCACGGCGATCGCGTCTTTGCGCTGGCTTGCCGGGTCGAAGGCGGCCACATAGGCGAGTTGCTCGGGTGGGGCCGCGACAGCGGCGCTGGGACTGCGGTAGAAAGTGGGGTCTGTGGTGGGCATGAATCCTCCTCGACTCGTGCCCATCGATGATCCTCGCTCCGCGCCGCCCGCGTGGCGGAATTGTCCGCACCCCGAATCGAAGACAGTCCACGTCGACGCAAGCATGGGCGTGTGACAACGGACGACGGGAACATGTACGGTGCGCCACCGGGCAGCGGCATCTCGATGCCGCCTTACTACCTGCCGACCCCGTCGGTGAAGAACCGCAACAACTACTTCCCTCAAAGTGAGCGGATCGGCGACGGCGAGATTCGGATCACCTTTATGGGCAGCAACCCGTGGGCGCCTCGGCTGTCGCAGGCCGGGACCTGCACCATGGTGGAGCTCGGCACCGCAGGACGGTTGACGCAGGTGAGGTGTCACCTAATCGAAATCCCTGCTCATGCAGAGCATTTGGTGTCACTTGAACACACTCCATGCGCCCAAGAAGGCGGATCGTTCATGTGATTTCTCGAAACGGGTTCGTCGAATCGGGCCAGCGCTACAGTGGATATAAGCCTCACAAGTGAGCATTTCGATCCGCGACCTGCGCACTTTCGTTGAGACTCAGAAAGATCACAGGAAGTGTGAACATGGCAACCATTCGATTGACAACACGCCGCACCGTTGTCGCGCTGGGCATCGCCGCGGCGATTGCAGCCGCCCCAGCGGTCGCGACGTTCGCCGGGTCTCCCCATGTCCTCGCCGACCCCGGCGAATGTACGACAACCGGCGAGCCGGGTGACGCTTCGTTGAACTGCGCGCCCGCCTTCGTGCCCGAGATCGGCGCGCCCAGTGAGATGGAACTGACCGACACCAACCCGGGCATAGGTTCTCCGGAACACAGCCACCACTGACCCAGCCCGCTAATGTGCGGTGAGTGCTGCACTTGCGGGTGATCGCGCCGACCGAGCTGCGGGAGTCGGTGATCGACGTCCTGCGCCGGGACAAGGGCGTGACCCACGTCGTCGTGCACCGCAACGCCGCCCTCGATCCGCCCGGCGACGAGGTCACCGCCGACATCGCACGTGAAGCCGCCAACGACGTGATCGACGACCTCAAGGAACTCGGGCTGAAACGGCGCGGCGCCATCACGCTCGACGTCGTCGACACGGTCGTGTCCACTGCGGCCTACCGCGCCGAAAAGGAGGCCGAGGGCGACCCCGCCGACGCGGTGATCTGGGACGAGCTCGCCGCCAGGACCCGCGAAGAGTCGTCGCTGAACGTCACCTACCTGACGTTTCTGTCGCTGGCTTGCCTGATCGCCGCCGTCGGCGTGGTGACGGACTCGCCAGTCACGGTCGTCGGCGCGATGGTGGTCGGCCCGGAGTTCGGGCCGCTGGCCGCGCTCGCGGTCGCGATCGTGCGGCGCCGCGGCTACCTCGCCCGGCGGGCGGCGCTGGCGCTGCTGGTCGGCTTCCCGCTCGCGATGTTCGTCACGGCGGTCGGCGTGCTCGTCGGTGAGGCCGTCGGCTGGATCACGCTGGCCACCACGAAGCAGCTCGAGGAGGTCGACTTCATCTTCCAGGTCGGGCCGCTGTCGCTCGTGGTCGCGCTGTTCGCCGGCGCGGCGGGCATGCTGTCGCTGGTGTCGGCGAAGTCGTCGGCGCTGGTCGGGGTGTTCATTTCGGTGACGACGGTGCCGGCCGCCGGGTTCGCCGTGGTGGCGGCCACGGTCGGCGACTGGGACATCGCCGCCAAGTCCGCGACACAGCTCGGGGTCAATCTGGCCGGGATCGTGTTCGCCGGCGTCCTGGTGCTGTGGGTGTATCTGCGGCTGACCTCCCACCACCGCGCCGTGCGCCGGACCTGAGGCGGCGCTGCGACCAGCTTCCACCTGTGGTGGGATTCCCACCGTGGGCATCAAGGTGGCGCTGGAGCATCGCACCAGCTACACGTTCGACCGGCTGGTCGAGGTGTACCCGCACGTCGTGCGGCTGCGCCCGGCGCCGCACTCCCGCACCCCGATCGAGGCGTACTCGCTGACCGTCGAGCCCGCCGACCACTTCATCAACTGGCAGCAGGACGCGTTCGGCAACTTCCTGGCCCGGCTGGTTTTCCCGAACCGTACCCGGCAGCTGACGATCACAGTCGGCCTGATCGCCGACATGAAGGTGATCAACCCGTTCGACTTCTTCATCGAAGACTGGGCCGAAACAGTGCCATTTGCTCTTCGCCCGAGTGGTCCCCCGCAAGCGGGAGGTGCCCCCACATCGACGCCATTCGAATACCCCAAAGCGATGGCCGAGGACCTGCAGCCATATCTGCGGCCGGTCGACGAGGACGACGACGGCTCCGGCCCTGGGGAGCTGGTCCGAAAATGGGTGAGCAGGTTCGAGGTGCCGAAGGGAACCCGCACGATCGACTTCCTGGTCGCGCTCAACCGCGCCGTCAACGCCGATGTCGCCTACAGCGTG
>DASWBF010000164.1:0-6858 GCA_036390735.1 Mycobacterium sp.
CGCAGCATGTCTGGTAATGGGCAGCATACATCGGACACCAACGCACGGTGAGGTATCCGCGAGCGTGCGCAGAATTACGACGCTGCACGGCGTGTCGCGCAGCAAACACGCACGCTCGCGCTAATCGAGAAAGCCGTGCAGTAGCGATGCGGAACCTGCGATGTGCGCGCGCATCGCCATCTCTGCAGCGTCGGGGTCGCCGGCCAAGATCGCGGTGACAATCGCCTCGTGCTGCTCGTCGGAGTGCGCGATGTTACGTGACAGCAACGGGATTCGGTCCAGCAGCCGGTTCACCCGCATCCGGTTCTCGGCGACCAGCGGCACCAGCGACGGCGAGCCCACCAGCTCCGCGATCGCCAGGTGCAGCCGCGAGTCAAGCCGCCGGTAGTCAGACGGGTCGGCGCCGCGGACGTCGGTCATCCTCGACCACAGCGGCTCCCGCTCGGCCGCCGTCAGCGTGCGCGCGGCCGCCATGCGTGCCGCGCCGACCTCCAGGATCTCGCGCAGCCGCAGCGCGTCGTCGAGCTCTGTACGCGTAATGCCTTGCGCGCCATCGGCTCCCGCTGTCGGGAGCTCGTCGGCCAGGAATGTGCCGCCGTAGCGGCCACGCCGCGACACCAGATACCCCGCCTCGGCCAGCGACTTGATCGCCTCCCGGACGGTGTCGCGGCTCACCTGAAGACGCGCGGCGAGCTCACGTTCCGACGGCAGTGACTCGCCGGGCGCGATGACGCCGAGCCGGATGGTCTGCAACAGCCGCCCGACCGTGTCCTCGAACGCGTTGCCCGGCCGCACCGGTCGCAGCAGCGCATCGCTGACCGGTTGAGCGTTCATATCGGCGTGACGTAGGCCGCACTGATTCCGCCGTCGACGAGGAATGTCGATGCGGTGATGAACGACGCGTCGTCGCTGGCCAAGAACGCCACCGCGGCGGCGATCTCCTCGGGTTCAGCGAACCGGCCGACGGGCACGTGGACCAGCCGGCGCGCCGCGCGTTCGGGGTCCTTGGCGAACAGCTCCTTGAGCAGCGGGGTGTTGACCGGCCCCGGGCACAGGGCGTTGACCCGGATTCCGCTGCGCGCGTGCTGCACACCGAGCTCGCGCGACATCGCCAGCACCCCGCCCTTGGACGCGGTGTAGGAGATCTGCGACGTGGCCGACCCCATCACCGCGACGAACGACGCCACGTTGACGATCGAGCCCTTATTAGCGGCGGTCATGTGCCGCAACGCCGCCCGGCAGCACAGATACACCGACGTGAGGTTGACGTCCTGCACCCGCTGCCAGGCCGCCAGCTCCGTGTTCTCGATCAGGTCGTCGTCGGGCGGCGAGATGCCCGCGTTGTTGAAAGCGATGTCGACGGAACCGTATGTGCTTGCGGCCGTGTCGAACAGCGCGTTGACCGCCGACTCGTCGGTCACGTCGACGGGTACGAACAGCCCCCCGAGATCGTCGGCGGCCTCCTGTCCCGCGACCCGGTCGACGTCGGCCACGACGATCGTCGCGCCCTCCGCGCGCATGCGCCGGCCGGTCGCCAGCCCGATCCCGCTCGCGCCGCCGGTGATCACCGCGACCTTGCCGGTCAGGCGCTGCGAAAGATCGATCATGACGACTCCCCTGGCGCTGGATCTTCTATGGCGATGAACACGTTCTTGGTTTCGGTGAACGACAGCGGCGCGTCAGGACCCAGTTCACGGCCGAGGCCCGATTGCTTGAAACCGCCGAACGGCGTGTTGTATCGCACCGACGAGTGCGAATTCACCGACAGATTACCCGATTCCACCGCCCGCGCCACGCGCAGCGCGCGCGACAGGTTGTCGGTCCAGATCGACCCCGACAACCCGTAAGCCGTGTCGTTGGCCAGCGCGATCGCGTCCGCCTCGTCGTCGAACGGCAACACCGTGACGACAGGCCCGAAGATCTCCTCCCGCACCGTGCGATCCGACCGCGAAGGCGTCAACACGGTTGGCGGAAACCAAAATCCCGGACCCGACGGGGCGCTGCCGCGAAACGCGACCGGCGCGTCGTCAGGTACGTACGAGGCCACCGTGTCCCAGTGCGTCCGCGATACCAGCGGACCCATCTCGGTGTCCCGTGATGTCGGGTCGCCGACGACCACGCCCTTAACGGCGGGTTCCAGCAACTCCACGAATTGGTCGTAGACGTTGCGCTGCACCAGGATCCGGCTGCGCGCGCAGCAATCCTGGCCGGCGTTGTCGAACACCCCGTACGGGGCGGTCGCGGCGGCCCGTTCCAGATCGCAGTCGTCGAACACGATGTTGGCGCTCTTGCCGCCGAGTTCGAGGGTGACGCGCTTGACCTGCTTTGCGGCACCGGCCATCACCTGGGTGCCCACCTCCGTCGACCCGGTGAACACGATCTTGCGCACGTCAGGATGGGTGACGAACCGCTCGCCCACCACCGAGCCCTTACCGGGCAGCACCTGCAGCAGGTCGGTGGGCAATCCTGCCTCAACCGCCAACTCGCCCAGCCGGATCGTCGTCAACGGCGTCCATTCCGCGGGCTTCACCAGCACGGCGTTGCCGGCCGCGAGCGCAGGCGCAAACCCCCACGACGCGATCGTCATCGGGAAATTCCACGGCGTGATCACCCCGACGACGCCGAGCGGCTCGTTGAACGTGACGTCCAGACCGCCGGCAACCGGAATCTGCTTGCCCGACATGCGCTCCGGGCTCGCGGCGTAGTACTGGAGCACATCGCGGACGTTGCCGGCCTCCCACTCGGCCGACGAGATCGGGTGGCCGGAGTTCGCGACCTCCAGCGCGGCCAGTTCGTCGACGTGCTGGTCCACCGCCGCCGCGAACGCGCGCAGCGCAGCCGCCCGCTCCGCGGGCGGTAAAGCGGCCCAATGCCTTTGCGCGGCCAGCGCCCGCGCCACCGCGTCGTCGACACCCGCGGTGTCCATCCGCTCGACGGTCCGCAGCACCTTCTCGGTCGCCGGGTTGATCACGTCGGTCATGCGACGCGTTCCTTCGCGTAGGCCTGAGCCGCTTCGACGACCGCCGCGAACACCCGCAAGTCGTTGAGCCGCTCCTCCGGATGCCACTGCACGGCGACAATGAAAGTGTCGCCCGGCCTTTCGACGGCCTCGATCACCCCGTCCTCGTCCCGTGCGCTGACGATCAGGCCCTCGCCCAACTCGGCGATCGCCTGATGGTGGTAGCACTCCTCGTCGGAATACTCGCCGATCAATGCCGCTAGTCGAGTTCCGGGCACGACGTGCACACGTGACGTGGAGAACACCGCGTTGCCCGCGCGATGCCCGCTGTGTCCGACGACGTCCGGCAGATGCTGGTGCAGCGTGCCGCCCAACGCCACGTTGAGCACCTGCGCGCCGCGGCAGATGCCCAGCACCGGCATTCCCCGCTTCAAAGCGCCGGCTACCAAAGCGAATTCCCACGCGTCGCGGTCGCGGCGCGGTTCGTCGGTCAGCGGATGCGGCGCCTGCCCGTAGCGGGCCGGGTCGACGTCCTTGCCGCCGGTGATGATCAGTCCGTCGAGTCGGTCGAGCACCTCGTCGGCAATCTGGTCGGAGACCGGCTGGGGCGGCAGCAGCATCGCGATCCCGCCGGCCAGCGTCACGCCCTCCAGGTAGATGTGCGGCAGGAAGCTTGCTCGCACGTCCCATATTCCGGTCTGCGCCTGTTCCAGGTACGTCGTCAAGCCGAGCACCGGGTTATAGCCGCTCAAAGCCACGCACCCTCTCCCAGTCGGTGACGGCGGCGTTGAACGCGGCCAGTTCGACTCGCGCGTTGTTCAGGTAGTGCTCGACGACGTCGTCGCCGAAGGCCTCCTGCGCGACTGCCGACGCGGCGAACAAGTCCGCGGCTTCGGCCAGCGTCGTCGGCAGCCGCTCGGCGCCGCTCTCATAGGCGTTGCCGGACAATGGTTCTGGCAGTTCCAGCTGCTGGTCGATGCCGTGCAGGCCGCCGGCGATCAACGCGGCGACCGCCAGATACTGGTTGACGTCGCCGCCGGGCGCCCGGCACTCCATCCGCATCCCAGCGCCGTGGCCGACCACCCGCACCGCGCACGTGCGGTTGTCCATGCCCCACGCGATCGCCGTCGGCGCGAAGCTGCCTTCGACAAAACGCTTGTAGGAGTTGATGTTCGGTGCGTAGAACAGCGTCAGTTCGCGCAGCGTCGCCAGCTGTCCGGCCACGAAACTGCGGAACATCTCCGACATCTGGTGCTTGTCGTCGGGGTCGGCGAACACAGCGCCACCATTCTTGCCGCGCAGCGAGATGTGGATGTGGCAGCTGTTGCCCTCCCGCTCGTCGAACTTGGCCATGAACGTCAGGCTCTTGCCGTGCTTGTCGGCGATCTCCTTCGCGCCGTTCTTGTAGATCGTGTGGTTGTCACACGTGACCAGCGCGTGGTCGTAGCGGAACGCGATCTCCTGCTGCCCGCGATTGCACTCGCCCTTGACGCCCTCGCAGTACATACCCGCGCCGATCATGCCGCGCCGAATGTCACGCAGCAGCGGCTCCATTCGCGTCGACCCGAGCATCGCGTAGTCGACGTTGTAGTCCGTGGCCGGCGTGAGGTCGCGATAGCCGCGCGCCCAGGCGTCCCGGTAGGTGTTGTCGAAAACCATGAACTCAAGCTCGGTGCCCACGTACGGCATCAGTCCGCGCTCGGCGAGCCGGGCGATCTGGCGGGCCAGGATGCTGCGCGGCGCGGCGGTGACCGGGCGGCCGTCTTCCCACGTCAAGTCGGCCATCACCAGCGCGGTGCCGGGCAGCCACGGGATCCGCCGCAATGTCGTGAAATCGGGCGTCATCACCATGTCGCCGTAGCCGGTGTCCCAGCTGCTCATCACATACCCGTCGACGGTGTTCATGTCGACGTCGACCGCGAGCAGGTAGTTGCAACACTCGGCGCCGTGCTTGGCCACCTCCTCGATGAACAGCCGCGATGACACGCGTTTGCCGGTCAGCCGGCCCTGCATGTCGGCGAACGCGACGATCACCGTGTCGATGTCGCCCTCGACGATCTCTTCCTCGAGCTCCCGCAAGGTCAACATGGCTAATTGGGCACCCCTCCGTCAGCACGTCGCGTGTCGATTTAACCGAACCGTCATTGCCAAAGGTAGGACTTCAGACCTTTGACGTTCTATTGTCCCCTACGTTGGCGCGCTCGCACGTCTGAAGGAGACACCGTGCCCGAGGGTCATGAATACCTGGACGAGGACGAGGAAATTCTCGCGAGGCTCGGCTACATGCAGGAACTTCAACGCTCCTGGTCGGGCTTCTCCAACTTCGCGATCTCGTTCTCGATCATCTCGATCCTCGCCGGGTGTTTCACGTCGTTCGGGCTGGGCTGGAACAACGGCGGCCCCGCCGCGATCGCGTGGGGCTGGCCGATCGTGTCGGCGTTCATCCTGATCATCGGCCTGTGCCTGTCCGAGTTGGTCTCCGCATACCCGACCTCCGGCGGAATCTACTGGTGGGCAAGCAAACTCGGCGGTCCAAAGGCCGGCTACTACACCGGCTGGCTGAACCTGATCGGGCTGGTCGCGATCCTGGCCTCGGTGTCGTACGGGTGCGCGACGTTCCTCGATCTCACCCTGGGCACGTTCAGCGAGAGCTGGCTCAACAGCTACAGCCTTCAGCGGACATTCCTGCTGTTCGTGATCATCCTGGCGATCTCGGCGATCATCAACATCTTCTCCAGCCACCTGCTGGCGATCATCAACAACATCTCGGTGTGGTGGCACGTGGCGGGCGCGGCCGCGGTGGTACTGATTCTGATCCTGATACCCGAGCAGCACGCGAGCGTCAGCGACGTGTTCGCCAAGACCATCAACAACACCGGCATCTTCGGCGGCGAAAAGGGCTGGGGCTGGCTGCTTTTCGTCCTACCGATCTCTGCGATCCTGACCCAGTACACGATCACCGGCTACGACGCGTCCGCGCACCTCTCCGAGGAGACCAAGAGCGCCGCCAACGCGGCCGCCAAGGGCTTGTGGCAGTCGATCTTCTATTCGGCGATCGGCGGCTGGATCCTGTTGCTGTCGTTTCTTTTCGCCGTCCAGGACGCCGACGACGTGTCAGCGAAGGGCGGCGGAGTCGCCACGATCTTCACGCAGGCAATGGACGCCAAGTGGGTGGGGATCGTGCTGTTCATCTCCACCGCGGGCCAGTTCTTCTGCACCACCGCCTGCCAGACCAGCGCGTCGCGGATGTTGTTCGCGTTCAGCCGCGATCGCGCCGTACCCGGACATCAGCTGTGGTCGAAGGTCAGCTCGAACAGGGTTCCCGCCAATGGGGTGATCGTGACGGCGGTCAGCGCAGCACTCATCACGCTGCCCGCCTTGATCACGGTGAAAGTCGCGGTCGGGGGTGAAGAGGTCCCGTCGCCTGTCGCGTTCTTCGCGGTGGTGTCGATCGGCGTCGTCGGCCTCTACCTGTGCTTCGCGGTGCCGATCTACTACCGCTGGAAGGCCGGTGACGAATTCGCCCAGGGAAGCTGGAATCTCGGCAGGCACTGGAAGTGGATGGCGCCGATCGCGATCGCCGAGATCGTCGTCACCTCGATCATCGCGCTGTTCCCGTACAGCAACGCCGGTATGCCATGGGACCCGAACTTCGAGTGGAAGTACGTCAACTACACACCGTTGCTGGTCGGCGGCACGCTGTTGCTGCTGTGGATCTACTGGCACGTGTCGGTGAAGAAGTGGTTCACCGGCCCGGTCCGGCAGATCGACGAGATCGCGCCAGAGCCGGAGCCTGCGTAACGAGCAGGCGAGCGATGTAGGCGTGCGGGAGCGTTCCAGCCACCTCTCGCCGAGACTGCATTTTGACAGCCGAACTTCGAGTCGGGGCCTGCCGGAAT
>DASWBF010000165.1:0-22728 GCA_036390735.1 Mycobacterium sp.
CGCGATCTCGACGAGGCGTACCAGAAGGTCGACGTGCTGGTCTCGCCGGCGACACCCACCACCGCGTTCCGGCTGGGAGAGAAGGTCGACGACCCGCTGGCGATGTACCTGTTCGACCTGTGCACGCTGCCGCTCAACCTCGCCGGGCACGCTGGCATGTCGGTGCCGTCCGGGCTGTCGCCCGACGACTCGCTGCCAGTCGGGCTGCAGATCATGGCACCCGCGTTGGCTGACGACCGACTGTACCGGGTGGGCGCCGCCTACGAGGCCGCCCGCGGGCCACTGCCGGCCGCGATCTGACCGGCTTCCTCGTTAACGCGAGCAGACGCACAAGCCCCCAAAATTGCCGCTTGTGGGTGATTTTGCGTCTGCTCGCGGGGAAAGGGTGCAGAGGGCAAACTAGGCCCATGCGCATCGGAATACTCACCGGCGGCGGCGACTGTCCAGGCTTGAACGCGGTGATTCGCGCGGTGGTACGCACGTGCGACTCCCGCTACGGCTCGTCGGTGGTCGGCTTCCAGGACGGCTGGCGCGGGCTGCTGGAAGACCGGCGGATCCAGCTGCAGAACGACGATCGCAACGACCGCCTGCTGGCCAAGGGCGGCACGATGCTCGGCACCGCCCGCGTGCATCCCGACAAGCTGCGCGCTGGGCTGGACCAGATCAAGCAAACGCTGGACGACAACGGCATCGACGTGCTGATCCCGATCGGCGGCGAGGGCACGCTGACGGCCGCGCACTGGCTGTCGGAGGAGAACGTCCCCGTGATCGGGGTGCCGAAGACCATCGACAACGACATCGACTGCACCGACGTGACGTTCGGGCACGACACCGCGCTGACCGTCGCCACCGAGGCCATCGACCGGCTGCACTCCACGGCCGAGTCGCACCAGCGGGTGATGCTCGTCGAGGTGATGGGCCGCCACGCCGGCTGGATCGCACTGAACTGCGGGCTCGCCTCCGGCGCTCACATGACCCTGATTCCCGAGCAGCCGTTCGACGTCGAAGAGGTGTGCCGGCTGGTCAAGCGGCGGTTCCAGCGTGGGGCGTCGCACTTCATCTGCGTGGTGGCCGAGGGTGCCAAACCCGCGGCGGGTTCGATGAAGCTGGCCGAAGGCGGCATCGACGAATTCGGCCACGAGAAGTTCACCGGGGTGGCCGCGCAGCTGGCGCACGAGGTGGAGAAGCGGATCAACAAGGAAGTGCGGGTGACCGTGCTGGGTCACGTTCAACGCGGCGGCACACCGACGGCCTACGACCGTGTGCTGGCCACCCGATTCGGGGTCAACGCCGCCGACGCCGCACATGTGGGCGAGTACGGGATGATGGTGTCGCTGCGGGGACAGGACATCGGTCGGGTGGCGCTGGCGGACGCCACGCGCCAGCTCAAGCTGGTGCCGCAGAGCCGCTACGACGACGCGGCGGCGTTCTTCGGCTGAGCGAGCCTTGGCGAGCGAGACAACTAGCCCTGAGCGAGTAGCTGTCGGCACAACGCGTCACCCAGCCACTGCGCGAATCGGTCCAGCGGCCAGCCGCGCTGGCGCACGAGCCAGTCGTACAGCGCGGGATCGGCGAAAAGCCAAGCGATATCGGCCGCCTCGTCGGCCGTGAGCGCACTGTTCAGCGCGGTCAAGTCCACCAGACGATCGACGACAGCGCGGGCGCCCTGCAGACGTTGAGTCTGCGCCTGCTTGAAGAGCCTTCGAGCAGCGGGGTCGAGGCTGGCAGCGATTTCCATCGCGCGCACGAGCGCCGCGACTCGGTGGTCGATCTCAGCCAGCACCTTCGCCCACCCGCGTAGCAGCGCCGCCGGATCGTCCTGATGCATCAGCCGGCTGACCGGTTCGCGGTCGGCCACCGCTAGGGGCTCGTCGTCGCCGGCGATCGCCCAATCCAGCGCGATCTTGAGTAACTCGATCTTTCCGCCCACCGCCGTGAAAACCGTCTTGCGGCTCACACCTGCGTCCTCGGCGATGGCGTCGATCGTGGTCGCACCGAAGCCGTCGCGGGCGAACAGGCGGCCTGCCGCGGACACGATCGCGTGTCGCGTCTGACGGGCTTGGGCCGCTCTCAGCGTGGACCGGTAGGTCCGGCGAGGGGGGCTTGTCATTTCAAGTAACCCATAGTGTAATCATTAACATAGAGGATACCTCAATCTGGAGCAGACATTGCGAACTGTGATCATCGGTGCCGGTCCGGCCGGGCTGTTCACCGCCATCGCGTTGGCTCGCCGCGGGCGGGACGTCGTCGTGGTGGATCGAGATCGTGGGCCCGCGCCTCACTCGCCGTTTGGTTGGGATCGCAAGGGCGTCATGCAGTTTCACCATGCCCACACCTTCCGCGGCCAGGTCGTCGACGCGCTTCAGGTCGAAATGCCCGATGTCCTGAGACGGTTGGTCGCATACGGCGCCTCGGTGGCGACGACGCCGGGCACGACGCGTCCGACGGCTCTGCTGAGCCGCAGAATCCTTTTCGAGCAGGTGCTGCGGCAGACGGCATCGGTCGAACCGGGCATCACGCTCGTCGCGGGGCACGCGGACCGGGTTGTGCGTGAGCGAGGCCGGGCTGTCGGTATCCAGGTCGACGGTCGGACGCTGCGCGCGGAGCTCGTCATCGACGCGTCCGGGCGGGCCAGCAGGGTCACCTCGGACATCCGGCTCCCGGCCGTCGTGCATCCGTGCGGAGCGGCGTACGTGAGCCGCCAATACCAGCTGCGTGCTCACGGCGAGGCGGGGCCGGTCAATTCGCCGATCGGTCTCTCGTTGAGTTTCAATGGCTACAGCGCCATCGTCTTTGTGCACGACAACCGGACATTCTCGGCGGTCCTGATCTATGACGGAGCCGACCGGCAGCTGCGCAAGCTGCGTCGCGCGACCGTGTTCGAGGCGGCTCTGAGCGCGATTCCGGCGCTCAATGACTGGGTCGATCCGGACCGGTCGTTTCCGATCACGGGCGTGCTGCCAGGCGGCAGGCTCTACAACACCTACCGAGGGCAACTGGCGGAGTCGGGCCGCCCGGCGGCAGTCGGAATGATCTCGATCGGCGACTCGGTTTGCACCACAACGCCGTTGGCGGGTCGTGGTGTCGCGATGGCGTTGATGCAATCGCGCGCGCTCATCCGGCTGCTCGACGAACACGGGAGCGACCATCACTCATGCGCCATTGCGTTCGACCAATGGTGTTTCGACAACGTCAAGCCATGGTTCGACGACCACACCGTCGCCGATACCGAACGTCTGCGACGGTGGGCGGGCGACGACGTCGACCTCACCCGCCGACTGCCCTCGGATCTCATCGTCGCAGCCGGTGAGGTTGATCCGAAGCTGCGAGCGCTCGTCGCCCCGTTCGTAACGATGGACGCGCTTCCACCAAGCCTCTCGACGGCCGAACCCCGAGCCAGGCAGATCTACGCCTCCGGCTGGCGACCGCCAATTCCTGCGGGCCCCAGTCTCGACGAGCTCGCGGAGTTATGCGGGCGGAAAAGCCTGGCGACGGTGTGACGGTGATCTTGTCGGCGACGGCCCAATTACCATCGACGGCATGACCCTGGCTCCATCGGCGGAACTACTCGACTACGACGAGGTCGTCACGCGCTACGAGCCGGTGCTCGGGCTCGAGGTGCATGTCGAGCTGTCGACCGCCACAAAGATGTTCTGCGGGTGTCCCACTGCGTTCGGGGCTGAACCGAACACGCAGGTGTGCCCGGTCTGCTTGGGCCTGCCCGGGGCGCTGCCGGTGCTCAACGAGGCCGCGGTGGAGTCGGCGATCCGCATTGGGCTCGCGCTGAATTGCGAGATCGTGGACTGGTGCCGGTTCGCCCGGAAGAACTACTTCTACCCGGACATGCCGAAGAACTACCAGATTTCGCAATACGCCGAGCCGATCACCGTCAACGGGTATCTCGACGTGCCGCTTGACGACGGGACCACGTTCCGGGTCGGGATCGAGCGGGTACATATGGAGGAAGACACCGGCAAGCTCACACACCTGGGCAGCGAGACAGGGCGCATTGCGGGAGCGACGGAATCGCTGCTGGATTTCAACCGGGCCGGTGTGCCGCTGATCGAAATCGTCACAAAGCCGGTCGTCGGCGCCGGTGAGCGCGCACCGGAGATCGCCCGCGCCTACGTCACCGCGCTGCGAGATCTGTTGCGGGCATTGGGCGTTTCCGATGTACGAATGGATCAGGGCTCGATGCGCTGCGACGCCAACGTGTCACTGATGCCGATCGGGGCCACGGAGTTCGGCATCCGTACCGAGACGAAGAACGTGAACTCGCTGAAAAGCGTCGAGGTGGCGGTGCGCTACGAAATGCGTAGGCAGGCAGCGATTCTTGCCTCCAGTCGGCGAGTGCACCAAGAGACGCGGCACTTTCACGAGGACGGCTACACGTCTCCGGGTCGCAGCAAGGAATCCGCGGAGGATTACCGCTATTTCCCCGAACCCGATCTCGAGCCGGTCGCCCCGAGCACCGAACTCGTGGAGCGGTTGCGCAACACACTGCCCGAACTTCCGTGGTTGCAGCGCAAGCGGATTCAGCAGGACTGGAGTGTCTCGGACGAGGTGATGCGCGACCTGGTCAACGCGGGCGCGGTGGAGTTGGTAGCCGCAACTGTGGAGCAGGGCGCCTCAAGTGAAGCTGCCCGGGCATGGTGGGGCAACTTCCTCGTGCAGAAGGCCAACGAAGCCGGTGTGCCGCTCGACGCGTTGCCGATCACACCGGCACAGGTCGCTGAGGTGGTCAAGCTCGTCGACGACGGCAAGCTGTCGAACAAGCTGGCCCGTCAGGTGGTCGAGGGCGTGCTGGCCGGCGAGGGCGAACCGCAGCAGGTGATGAAGGCACGTGGGCTGGAGTTGGTGCGCGACGACTCGGCGCTTCAGGCCGCGGTCGACGAGGCGTTGGCCGCGAACCCGGACGTGGTCGAGAAGATTCGTGGCGGCAAGGTGGCTGCCGCGGGAGCGATCGTCGGCGCGGTGATGAAGGCGACCAAGGGGCAAGCCGACGCCGCGCGGGTGCGCGAGTTGGTGTTGGCCGCCTGCAGTTAGACCAGGTCGTCCTTCGGCCGCGGGAAGCCGCCACCGGTCTTGAACAGCGGGAACACCACGTCGTCGAGCTGCATCGCGTCTCCGAACGTCTTGTTGACGGTGGCGCCCCAGATGTTGCCGTCGGGAGACACGGCCAGCGCCCAGGCATGTCCGTGCTCGTCCTGACGCATCACCTCCGGTTCACCGGTCACCGCTCCGGTTTCGGGTGCCATCCGCACCGCGACGGTCTGCTTGGTGTTGACGAGATTCACCAGGATGGTGCCGGCGAGCGCCGCACAGCCGGCCACCCCCGGCTTGTCCGGCCACGTCCACACGGTCGAGGTCTTGGAATCGGCGGTGATCCGCTGAAGTCGGTCCGCGGTCGGCGTGCGGTCGGTGATGTAGAGCGAGCCGTCGGTGGGGTCAGTGCACAGGCCGCCGCCGGAGCCCATGTTGGACATCGCGGTGGTGATCGGCGCCTGGTTGACGGTGGTGGGCTGCTCGATCCGAATGACTTTGCCCGCAAGGGAATTGGGGTCAGCTGCCATTGCCGGGTTGCCTGCATCGCCGGTGAGGACGACCAGCGTCGTGGGGCTGGTGAAGATCAGCGCGCCGGTGTTGCCTGTGGCGCCCTTCGGGATTCCGGTGAGGATGTCCTTGGGGACGTCGCCGTCGGCGATGCGGATGACGCGGTTGTCGGTGGGTGTGCTGATGTATGCGTACATCAGCCGGTCCTGCTGATAGGTCGGCGACAACACGATGTCCATCAGGCCGCCGTCGCCTGACGGGTCCACCGGGATGACGAGCTTGACCTTGGGTTCGGCGCTGACCGACACCTCTTTCACCGCACCGGTGGTGCGCTCGGCCACCAAAGCGGACTTGCTGTCCGGCAGCATGATCAGCCCGCTGGTGCTTTCCAGGCAGCCCTGCATCACTCCCGGGGCCGGGCACTGCTTCGGGAACGGGTTGTCCGGAAGCGGGGGAGGCGGCGGCGGGGTCGAACTCGGCGGCGGCGACAACTCCGGCTCGGTGGTGAACGGCGCCGACGCCGCGTCGTCGAACCGCGCGCAGCCGGTGGCCAGCAGCACGGCGGCGAACAGCGCCGACAGCACCACCCGCACTCCTCCGCGCATCCGCATGCCCGCCAGGTTACGGATAGTTGGGCCGACGCCGCCACGCCGACACCGGCCGCGGGGCGACCCTCGCTTGGCTTCGGACCGGTAAAGGTGCGGTGACGGCCCGGCACAAATCCGCGGTTCGGGGGTTACTTGCCCTTACCCTGGCACAATGCACTCGCATGACTCGCGCCCGTGGCGACGGCCCAACGATCCGGCCCCGTCCTCGCGCCCCGCTTCGGCACGCCTGGTCGATCCCGAGGATGACCTGCCGTCTGCGACTTACGGCGGCGACTTCGAAACCACCACGATTCCGCACTACAACTCCGACGACTCCAGCCGGTCTGGGCTGAGCCTGCTCGCGGAGCCCGAACCGCTGCCCTACCTCGACCCGAGCACGTCAGGCCGTCATGACGTGCTGCCTGGGACCGTCGACTATGACGACGAAGTCGATGAGCGGGTCGCCGCGGCCAACCGGCGCGGCACCCAAGACCTCGGGCTGCTGCTGCTGCGCGCGTCGGTCGGCGCCATCCTGATCGCGCACGGGCTGGCCAAGGCCTTCGGCTTGTGGGGTGGTCAGGGGCTCGACGGCTTCAGGAACTCGCTCGCCGACATGGGGTACGAGCACGCCGGCCTGCTGACGTACCTGGCGGCCGGCACGCAGATCTCGGCCGGCGTGCTGCTGGTCCTGGGTTTGTTCACGCCACTGGCCGCAGCGGCCGCGCTGGCGTACCTGATCAACGGGCTGGTTGCCAGCGTCGCGGCCCAATACGACGCGGGCTACATCGGGTTCTTTCTTCCCGACGGCAACGAGTACCAGCTTCTGCTGATCGCGGCGGTGGCCTCGATCATTCTCGTCGGGCCGGGCCGCTACGGCCTGGACGCGGGCCGAGGCTGGGCGCGGCGGCCGTTCCTCGGCTCCTTCGCGGCGCTGCTGCTCGGTATCGGCGTGGGGGTAGGCGCCTACATGCTGCTCAACGGCGGCAATCCGCTCAGTTAACCGGGCACCGAAGCGCCGAAACTGTATTCTGGCAGGCCGTTACTCGACTTTTTCCTGCGAATCTGCAGCCTCGCGCGTGTATGGGTTGGGCACCCGGCCGCCGCTAACCTCGGCCAGCAGCGGCAACGTCGCGAACGTCACCGCGGGCAGCCGCAAGTCCTCGCCCGATGTCAGCTCGGCGCGCGCCAATTTACCTTTGACGAACCGCAGACCCTTGATGTCCTCCCAATCGACGGTGCGGCTGCCCAACAGCGTGCGCGCGGTGACCGTCTGCCCGTCGGCCACTGTCCGCAGTCGCACGATCATCACCGACGCGATCACCGGGATGACCAGTAGCGGCGCCGTCATCGGGACGGCAAGCACGACGGCCAACATGCCCAGTGCGGCGAAGCCCGACGCCAGGTGCGCCGTCGGCGACATACGCAGCACAACGGGCGCGGCCTCGGAGTGTTCCGACTCGCCGGTGCTCATACAGGCATCATTCCACCCACCCGGAATTTGACGGTTGACCAGTGCGGAAGCTACCGTCGGAGGCTATGCAGCCCCGTGGAATGCTCGTAGTAATTGGTAGGCGCGTTGGTGAATAGCCCGGCATAGCCAGCAACCACCGACGCGCAACCCTCGTGCAGCAGCCGACGCTGACGAGGGTTTTTTCTTGCCCTAGACCACGAAGAGACAAAAGAGACAAAGAGGACACCGTGAGCGCACCCACCACGCGACCATCCGAATGGTCTGCGCCGGAAGCTCAAGACGCTGGGCCCGCCAACGGCGGAGCCGCCACCGGTCACCAGCCGGGTCACCCGAAAAGAATTGCGCCACAACACCTTACCGGTGCACAGGCCGTCGTCCGGTCGCTGGAGGAACTCGGCGTCGACGTGATCTTCGGAATCCCCGGCGGCGCAGTGCTTCCGGTGTACGACCCGCTGTTCGACTCGCAGAAGCTGCGTCACGTGCTGGTGCGCCATGAGCAGGGCGCGGGGCACGCCGCCAGCGGCTACGCGCACGCCACCGGCCGCGTCGGCGTCTGCATGGCGACGTCCGGTCCGGGGGCCACCAATCTCGTCACCCCGATCGCCGACGCGCAGATGGACTCCATACCCGTCGTCGCGATCACCGGACAGGTCGGGAGGCCGATGATCGGCACCGACGCGTTCCAGGAGGCCGACATCTCCGGCATCACGATGCCGATCACCAAGCACAACTACCTTGTCCGCAACGGTGACGACATCGCGCGGGTGATCGCCGAGGCGTTTCACATCGCCGCCTCGGGACGGCCCGGCGCGGTGCTCGTCGACATCCCGAAGGACGTGCTGCAGGGCCAGTGCACGTTCAGCTGGCCCCCCACGATGGAGCTGCCCGGCTACAAGCCCACCACGAAACCGCACGCCAAACAGATCCGTGCGGCGGCCAAGCTGATCGCGGCCGCCCGCAAGCCGATCCTGTACGTCGGCGGCGGCGTGATCCGCGGCGACGCCAGCGCGCAGCTGCTCGACCTGGCCGAGCTGACCGGAATCCCGATCGTCACGACGCTGATGGCACGCGGCGCGTTTCCTGACAGCCACCCCCAGCACCTCGGCATGCCGGGCATGCACGGCACCGTCGCCGCGGTGGCCGGGCTGCAGCGCAGCGACCTGATCATCGGGCTCGGCGCCCGGTTCGACGACCGCGTCACCGGCAAGCTGGCGTCCTTCGCGCCGGAGGCCAAGGTGATCCACGCCGACATCGACCCCGCCGAGATCGGGAAGAACCGCAACGCCGACGTGCCGATCGTCGGCGACATCAAGGCCGTCATCACCGACCTGACCGACGCGCTGCGCAAGACCGCGCACGGGCGCGAGCGCCTCGACGACTGGTGGGAGTACCTGCGGGGGGTGCAGAACACCTACCCGCTGAGCTACGGCCCGCAGAGCGACGGCAGCCTCAGCCCGGAGTACGTGATCGAGACGCTGGGCAAGATCGCTGGCTCGGACGCGGTGTACGTCGCCGGCGTCGGTCAGCACCAGATGTGGGCCGCGCAGTTCATCTCCTACGAGAAGCCGCGCACCTGGCTCAACTCCGGCGGGCTCGGCACGATGGGCTACGCGGTCCCGGCGGCGATGGGCGCCAAGCTTGCCCGTCCGGACGCCGAGGTGTGGGCGATCGACGGCGACGGCTGCTTCCAGATGACCAACCAGGAACTGGCCACGTGCGCAATCGAGGGTGCTCCGATCAAGGTTGCGATCATCAACAACGGCAACCTCGGGATGGTGCGTCAGTGGCAGTCGTTGTTCTACGACGAGCGCTACAGCCAGACGGATCTGGCCACCCACTCGCACCGCATCCCGGATTTTGTGAAGCTGGCCGAGGCGCTGGGTTGTGTCGGATTGCGTTGCGAGCGTGAGGAAGACGTGGTCGACGTGATCAACCAGGCGCGGACGATCAACGACCGGCCGGTGGTGATCGACTTCATCGTCGGGGCCGATGCGCAGGTGTGGCCGATGGTCGCGGCAGGGACAGGCAACGACGAAATCCAGGCAGCGCAGGGGATCCGGCCGCTGTTCGACACGGAGGACCTCGTCTGATGACTGTCTCCACGCACACGCTCTCGGTGCTCGTCGAAGACAAGCCCGGCGTCCTGGCCCGTGTCGCGTCGTTGTTCTCGCGGCGCGGGTTCAACATCCAGTCGCTGGCTGTCGGGGCGACCGAGCAGAAGAACTTGTCGCGGATGACGATCGTGGTCACCGTCGAGGACCTGCCGCTCGAGCAGGTCAGCAAACAGCTCCACAAGCTGGTCAACGTAATCAAGGTGGTCGAGCAGGAAAACGAGAACTCGGTCGACCGCGAGCTGGCGCTGATCAAGGTGCGCGCCGACGCGGGCACCCGCGGCCAGGTGATCGAGGCGGTGAATCTGTTTCGCGCCAAGGTCATTGACGTCTCCACCGAGTCGCTGATCATCGAGTCCACCGGCACGCAGGAAAAGATCGAGGCGCTGCTGAGGGTGCTCGAGCCCTACGGCGTCCGCGAGATCGTTCAGTCGGGCGTGGTGTCGATGAGCCGTGGCCCACGTAGCATCACCCAGCGGTAAGCGAACAGAAAAGGGAAGATTCACTGTGGCAGTTGAGATGTTCTACGACGACGACGCAGACCTGTCGATCATTCAGGGCCGCAAGGTCGGCGTCATCGGCTATGGCAGCCAGGGCCACGCGCACTCGCTGAGCCTGCGCGACTCCGGCGTTGACGTGAAAGTCGGACTGCGCGAGGGGTCCAAGTCGCGGGACAAGGTCGCCGAGCAGGGCCTCGAGGTCGACACGCCCACGGAGGTGGCGAAGTGGGCCGACGTGATCATGCTTCTGGCGCCCGACACCGCGCAGGCGGACATCTTCAAGAACGAGATCGAGCCGCACCTCGAAGACGGCAACGCGCTGTTCTTCGGGCACGGGCTCAACATCCACTTCGGGCTGATCAAGCCGCCGGCGAACGTGACCGTCGGCATGGTGGCGCCGAAAGGGCCGGGACACCTGGTGCGCCGCCAGTTCGTCGACGGCAAGGGTGTGCCGTGTCTTGTTGCGGTGGAACAGGATCCGAAGGGCGAAGGCGAGGCGCTGGCGCTGTCGTATGCGAAGGGTATCGGCGGCACCCGCGCCGGCGTCATCAAGACCACGTTCAAGGACGAGACCGAAACCGACCTGTTCGGCGAGCAGGCCGTGTTGTGTGGGGGCACAGAGGAACTCGTCAAGACCGGGTTCGACGTGATGGTCGAGGCCGGGTATGCGCCGGAACTGGCGTACTTCGAGGTGCTGCATGAGCTCAAGCTGATCGTCGACCTGATGTACGAGGGCGGCATCGCGCGGATGAACTACTCGGTGTCGGACACCGCCGAGTTCGGCGGCTACCTGTCCGGCCCGCGGATCATCGACGCGGCCACCAAGGAGCGGATGAAGCAGATCCTGAACGAGATTCAGGACGGCACGTTCGTCAAGAAGCTCGTGGCCAACGTCGAGGGCGGCGGAAAGGAACTCGAGGAGCTGCGCAAGCGCAACGCCGAGCACCCGATCGAGGTCACCGGCAAGAAGCTGCGCGACCTGATGAGCTGGGTGGACCGCCCGATCACCGAAACCGCGTAGTGTGTCTGCGCTCTCATCTCACGCGCGCTGACCGCTTCTCAGCGCGCCGAAATGCGCTTACGGTGCGAAGCTCGGCAGGACTTTGATGCTGAACTCGCGCCTAACGATCCGGGTTCGGGTTCAGGGCCATCGCAAGAAAGTCGAGGCGCCACAACGACTCAAATAGTTGGCGCCCGAGTAACGAGATCGTTTCTTTGACCATTTGGACCGATCGCTCGTCTTGACTCAGACCCAAGTCACGAAAGACAGACTGCAGCAGATTGACTCCGGTTCGGCCGTACTTTGCATAGAGCATCAAACCTATTACGCCATCGGGCCGCACGCATCCGGCGAGCGCTTTCATGCCTGCCAGCGGATCTGCCATGTGATGTAGAACGCCGGTTGACACAATGAGGTCGAAGTCGAGGCCGAGCGTTGTCAGCTCTTCGATCGGAAGCAGATGCAACTCTAGGTTCTGCAGTCCGTGCTTGTCTTTGAGGTATTGCTGATGGTTTAGCGACGATTGGCTGATGTCGACCGCATGAATTTTCGCTGTGCGGTTCGTGTACGCAAAGACGGCCGCCTGGTTGGTACCGCAACCCGCAATCAAAATGTCGAGGTCGGGTTTGTATTCACGATCCGGCCATAAAATTCGGTGGCAGTGCCTCGGGTCGAAGCCTTCTTGGTTGTTACTGAGCCATATCTCGAGGTCCTGGATAGGGTCAGGGTACGTCCACCGCTCGTACTGGCGGTTCACAACATCGGTGCGTGGGTCGTCGTTCATCTCAGCGGGCGGCTCCTTGGTGACTGAACGCGTCAATTCCATCATGCGAAGCGCGCCCGCACTGCCACCACACGCGGGCCGGCAGACAGCGACGACGTGAACAGCGACGATGTGAAACTGTCATAGACCCCACTTGCCCTGTGCCCAAACGCGCCGAGGGAGTCGATGATCGTGCGGAACTGCGAACTGACGGGCAGGTACTTCGTCGCTTCGTAGTTGGCGGATCGCGCTGGGCCAGCGTCGTACCGTGTCCCGTGGCGGAGTAGTAGATGATCGCAAGCTTGGTCATGGCGCAAGACCAGGCGGCCGGTCGATAACGAACTCGCGCCGCAGCATCGTGCGTGCGGCGTAATAGCCTGACATCCCGTGTACGCCGGCACCCGGCGGAGTCGCCGACGAGCACAGGTACACCCCGGGAAGCGGTGTGGTCCACGGGTTGAGGCGGGCAACGGGTCCAGCGAGAGCCCGCCATGCGTTGTTGCCACCGACCGCGATGTCACCGCCGACGTAGTTGGCGTTGTGCCCCGTCATTCGCGCGGCGGGCACGCTGCGGACGGCGACGACGACGTCGCGGAATCCCGGTGCGAAACTCTCGACGACGTTGGTGACGGTCTCCGTCTGGTCGACCGTCGACCCCGCCGGCACATGTGCGTATGTCCAAAACGGCCGCCGGCCATGGTCGTCGACCCGTCCCGGATCCGCGAGGTGGGGAAGCGCGGCCAGCACCATCGGCCGCTCGGCATGCCGCCCCGCAGCGACCTGAGCCTCGGCGTACGCCATGTCCTCGCGATCACCGCCGAGGTGAAACGTGACCGCCGACGCCAGCCGCGCGTCCGACCACGGCACGTCGTCTGACAGCACGAAATCCACCTTCGCCACACCGGAGCCAAAGCGATAGCGCCGCAACCGGTTTGCATAACGCCGTGGCAGCCGAGAGCCGTAGATCCGCAACAGCGCGGTCGGTGCCGTGTCGAACAGCACGACCCCGGCAGGCGGCTCGGTGACTTCGGTATCGCTGTGCAGCACGCCGCCGTGCGCGCGCAGGTCCGCGATCAAGGCGTCCGCAATTGCCTGACTGCCCCCGACCGGTATCGGCCAGCCGACGGAGTGCGCGAGGCTGGCCAACAGCATTCCCGCCGCCGCTGACGTGATCGACGGCAGCGGTGAGATCGTATGTGCCGCAACGCCGGTGAACAGCGCCTCCGCGTCGCGGCCTTCGAACGTCGCGTTCCACGCTGGTGTGCCCTGCCACGCCATCCGCACGCCGAGTTGGAGCAGCAACACCGGATCCGTGGGCAGCGACCGCTTGTCGCCGAGCAGGAAGTCCACCACACCGTCGGCGCGCTGCACCATCGGTTCGAGCAGCCTGCGCCACGACTTGCCGTCGTCGAGGCCCTCCGCGGTGCGGTCGAGGTCGCGGTAGGCGATTGCGGCGGGGCGTTCGACGAACGGGTTGGCGTACGAGATCTCCGGCACGGTCAACCCCACGCCGCGGGCGGCGAGGTCGAACTCGGCGAAGAACGGCGACCCGAGGGCCAACGGGTGCACGGCCGAGCAGATGTCGTGGCGCACGCCGGGGTATTCGGGATCGGGCAGCGTGCGGGCCCCGCCGCCGAGCGTCGGCTGCGCCTCGAGCACCTGCACCGACAACCCTGCGCGGGCGCAGACAACGGCTGCCGCCAGCCCGTTGGGACCACTGCCGACCACGGTGACGTCCACGCCGTAAGTAGACCCCATTAGGCTGGCCCGCGTGAGTCTGCCCGTTGTGTTGATCGCCGACAAACTCGCCGAATCCACCGTTGCCGCGCTCGGGGATCAGGTCGAGGTCCGCTGGGTCGACGGACCCAACCGTGAAAAGCTGCTGGCCGCGGTGCCCGAAGCCGATGCGCTGCTGGTGCGCTCGGCCACCACGGTCGACGCTGAAGTGCTCAATGCCGGCACGAAACTCAAGATCGTGGCCCGTGCCGGCGTCGGCCTGGACAACGTCGACGTCGACGCCGCCACCGCGCGCGGCGTCCTCGTCGTGAACGCGCCGACCTCCAACATTCACAGTGCCGCCGAGCACGCCGTCGCGCTGCTGCTGGCCGCCGCACGCCAGATCCCGGCCGCCGACGCCTCGCTGCGCGAGCGCACCTGGAAGCGCTCGGCGTTCTCCGGGACGGAGATCTTCGGCAAAACCGTCGGCGTGGTGGGGCTCGGCCGGATCGGCCAGCTCGTCGCCCAGCGGGTGGGCGCGTTCGGTGCCCGCGTGGTGGCCTACGACCCGTACGCGTCGCACGCGCGCGCCGCGCAACTCGGCATCGAGCTGCTGAGCCTCGACGAGCTGCTGGGCGTGGCCGACTTCATTTCGGTGCACCTGCCCAAGACGCAGGAGACCGCCGGGCTGATCGGCAAGGAGGCGCTGGCCAAGACCAAGCCAGGCGTGATCATCGTCAACGCCGCGCGCGGTGGGCTGATCGACGAGACCGCGCTGGCCGACGCGATCGCCAGCGGGCACGTGCGCGGCGCGGGCCTCGACGTGTTCGCGAAGGAGCCGTGCACGGACAGCCCATTGTTCGATCTGCCGCAGGTCGTCGTGACGCCGCATCTCGGGGCGTCGACGGCAGAGGCGCAGGACCGCGCGGGCACCGACGTGGCGGCCAGCGTAAAGCTGGCGCTGGCAGGCGAATTCGTGCCCGACGCCGTCAACGTCGGAGCTGGTGCCGTCAGTGAGGAAGTCGCGCCGTGGCTGGATCTGGTGCGCAAGCTCGGGCTGCTGGCCGGCGTGTTGTCGACCGAGCCCACCGCGACGCTGTCCGTGCGGGTGTGCGGTGAGTTGGCTTCGGAAGACGTTGAAGTGCTTCGGCTTTCGGCCCTGCGCGGGCTGTTCGCGACGGTGACCGACCAGCAGGTGACGTTCGTGAACGCGCCGGCACTGGCCGCCGAGCGGGGAGTGCAATCCGAGATCAGCACCGCCTCGGAGAGTCTGAATCACCGCAGTGTCGTCGACGTGCGAGCGGTCGCCGCCGACGGCTCGGTGGTCAATGTTGCGGGCACGTTGTCCGGGCCCCAAGAGGTGCAGAAGATCGCGCAGATCAACGGCCGCAACTTCGATCTGCGCGCCGAGGGCACCAACCTGATCATCCACTACGGCGATCGGCCCGGGACGCTGGGCAAGATCGGCACGCTGCTGGGCGCCGCCGACATCAACATCCACGCCGCGCAGCTGAGCGAGGACGCAGAAGGTCCCTTCGCGACGATCATGCTGCGCTTGGACCGCGACGTGCCCGCCGACCTACGCTCGGCGATCGCCGAGGCGGTCGGCGCCACTCTGCTGGAAGTCGTGGACCTGTCGTGAAGCTGGCGATTATCGCCGGCGACGGAATCGGCCCGGAGGTCATCGGCGAGGCCGTAAGAGTGCTCGACGCGGTCGTCCCCGGAATCGAGAAGACGAGCTACGACCTGGGGGCGCGCCGCTATCACGCGACGGGCGAGGTGCTGCCGGAGTCGGTGCTCGACGAGTTGCGCGGCCACGACGCGATCCTGTTGGGCGCGATCGGCGACCCGTCGGTGCCCAGCGGGGTGCTGGAGCGGGGACTGCTGTTGAAGACTCGCTTCGCCCTGGATCACCACATCAACTTGCGGCCCGCCCGGCTATATCCCGGTGTGGCAAGCCCGTTGGCCGGCAATCCGCAGATCGACTTCGTCGTCGTCCGCGAGGGGACCGAGGGCCCCTACACAGGCACCGGCGGCGCGATCCGGGTCGGCACCCCGCACGAGATCGCCACCGAGGTCAGCGTCAACACCGCCTACGGGGTGCGAAGGGTGGTGCAGGACGCGTTTCAGCGGGCCGCTGCTCGTCGTAAACATCTGACGCTGGTGCACAAGAACAATGTGCTGACGTTCGCGGGCGACCTGTGGTGGCGGACGGTGCAGGAGGTCGGACAGGAGTACCCCGACGTCGAGGTCGCGTACCAGCACATCGACGCCGCGACGATTCACCTCGTCACCGATCCCGGCCGGTTCGACGTGATCGTCACCGACAACTTGTTCGGCGACATCATCACGGACTTGGCGGCCGCCGTGTGCGGTGGCATCGGGCTGGCGGCCAGCGGCAACATCGACGCCACCCACGTGAACCCGTCGATGTTCGAACCGGTGCACGGCAGCGCCCCTGACATCGCGGGCAAGGGGGTAGCCGATCCGACCGCGGCGGTGATGTCGGTCGCGCTGTTGCTTGAGCATGCCGGCGAACCGGAAGCCGCTGCGCGGGTGGACAAAGCGGTCGAGCAGCACCTTGCCACTCGCGGCGACACCACGTTCTCCACGACCGACGTGGGGGAACGAATTCTGGCGCGGCTCTAGGGTCGCCGAGAGCACGCTTATTGCACGGTTTTTCGTGATTTCGGTGCAACAATCGTGCTCTCGGCGTCAGGATGGCGAGGATATGACACAGCTTGACGCCGGAACCATCCGGGATGCGGTCGAACTTGCCTGCCATGCGCCGTCATTGCACAACAGCCAGCCGTGGAAGTGGGTAACCCACGGGCCGGTGCTCGAGCTGTTCGCCGTCCCCGACCCGCAGGTGTATTCCACCGACAGGTCGGGCAGGGAACTGCTGCTGAGTTGTGGAGCGCTCCTGGACCACCTGCGCGTCGCGATGGCCGCGGCAGGCTCGCACACCACCGTGCAGCGACTTCCCGACGCCGACGACCCGCATCATCTGGCCACGTGCCACTTTGAGCGGTCGGCGGCCGAACCCGCGCACCGCGAGCGGGCCGATGCGATCCTGCGACGCCGCACCGACCGGCTGCCCTTCGCCGCCCCACGCGGTTGGCAGGCCACCGAGGCGGTGCTGCGATCCGCCGCGGGCCGCAGCGACGTGACGCTTGATGTGATTCCCGACGATTCTCGGCAGCAGTTGGCCGAGGCATCCCGGCTGACCGAGGACATACGACGTCACGATCCGACGTATCAGTCCGAATTACATTGGTGGACATCGCCGTTCGAGTTCGATCAAGGTCTGCCGCCGAGCTCACGGGTGTCGGAGTCGGAGGCTGCCCGGGTGGACATCGCCCGGTCGTTCCCGACAACCGGGTACGGGCAGCGCCGCCCGCAAGTGGCATCGGACCGCTCCAAGGTCATCGTGTTGTCCACTCGTGACGACACTGCCGACGAGGTGTTGCGCTGCGGCGAGGCGTTGTCGGCGGTGTTGCTCGAGTGCACCCTCGCGGGCCTGGCCACCTGCACGCTCACCCACATGATCGAAGTGACGCCCGCCCGCGAGCTGATCCGCCGGCTGGTCGGCCAAAGCGGCCAACCGCAGCTGTTGGTGCGGGTCGGCACGCCCGTGGGCCATCAACCTCCCGCGACACCGCGACGGCCGGTGAGCGAAGTCCTCGAGTTCCGGGAGTAAGGCCTCAATACACGTGGTACGTGCGGCTGTTCGCGTCACGGACCGCGGCCACGTAGTCGCGGCGTTCCCGCATCGACCCGTCCTCGGGCACGGCGAGCATCCCGCGGAACTCGTCGACAGTCGCATACTCCTTGCGCCGCATCCACGCGCGCAGCCCGTCCAGCAGCGTGCCAGCGTACTGCGGGCCGTGGCGCAGCAGCGCTGAGGCCGACTGCACCACGTCAGCGCCCGCGAGCAGATACTTGACCACCTCGGTGGCGCTCTCGACGCCGGTCGTGGCGGCCAACGACGCCCGCAGCCGTCCCCGCAGCAGTGAGATCCACGTCAGCGGCAACCGGATCTCCGCGGCGCTGGACAGCACCACGCCCGGGGCCGGGGTCATGGACTCGCAGTCGATGTCAGGCTGCAGGAAACGGTTGAACAGCACGAGCCCGTCAGCCCCCGCCTCGTCGAGCTGATGCGCCATCGCGGCGGTCGAACTGAAGAACGGGCTCAGCTTGACGGCGACCGGCACGCTGACCGCAGCCTTGACGCCGGCCAACACGTCGAGATGGCGTTGCTCGACGTCGCGGCCGCTGATGTGCGCGTCACCGGGCAGGTAGTAGATGTTCAGCTCGATGGCGGCCGCACCCGCATCCTGGATCGACCGCGCATACCGTGCCCAGCCGCCCGGCGTGGCACCGTTGAGGCTCCCGATCACCGGGACGTCGACCGACGACGCGGCGCTCTCAACTAGATGGAGGTAGCGCCTGGCGCCGTGATCCTGGTTCACCGTCGCCGGAAAATACGTCAAGGATTCGGCGTAGGTTTCGTTGTACTCCATCGCAAGCCGAGCCTGCTGTTGCGCTTCGCGGCGGATCTCTTCCTCGAACAGCGAGTACAGCACCACCGCGCCGACGCCGGCGTCGGCGAGGCGGCGCACCCCGTCGACGGTGTGACTCAGCGGAGACGCACTGGCCAGCAGCGGGTTGCGCAGCTGCAGTCCGAGGTAGCGGGTCGACAGGTCCATCAGGGGGCCTTTCGGGCATCGGGCTCGAAGTCGTCGGCACCCTGAGATGCCATGTCCTCGTAGGTTTTCCACCGACGATCGACCGACTCCTGAGCCAGCGCGAGCAGCCGCTCGGCCTCCTCCGGATGGGAGTTGGCAAGACTGCGGAACCGCAACTCCCGGTAGCGGTAGTCGGTCAGCGAGAGCCGCGGTCGGTGTGAGTCCAGCAGGAACGGTGACTTTCCCGCGGTGCGGAGCAGCGGGTCGTAGCGTACTAGCGGCCAGTGCCCGCTGTTGACGGCGCGGTACTGCTGGTCCAGTCCGTCGCGCATGTCGAACCCGTGGGCGATGCAGTGGCTGTAGGCGATCACCAGGGACGGCCCGTCGTAGGCTTCGGCTTCCCGGAACGCCTGCAGCGTCTGCTGCCCGTCGGCGCCCATCGCCACCCGGGCGACGTAGACATTGCCGTATGCGATCATCTGCAGCGCAAGGTCCTTGCGCGGCGTCGTCTTTCCGCCAGCGGCGAACTTGGCGACCGCCCCCAGCGGTGTGGACTTCGAGGCCTGCCCACCGGTGTTCGAGTACACTTCGGTGTCGAGCACGAGAACGTTGACATTGCGGCCGCTGGCCAGCACATGGTCCAAGCCGCCGGCGCCGATGTCGTAGGCCCAGCCGTCACCGCCCACGATCCACACACTGCGGCGCACCAGGTGGTCGATCACGCTGCGTAGCTCGTCGGCCACTGCAGGGTCGAGCCGGTCCAGACGGGCCTCCAGTTCCGCCACCCGGTCGCGCTGTGCCCGCAGCTCGGACTCATATTGCTGTGGGGCAGTGAGGGTTTCGTCGACCAGCTCGGCGCCGAGCACGTCGCGATGCGCAGTGAGCAACCCGCGGGCCTGGCGGGTGTGGGTGTCGGCCGCGAGTCGGAAACCGAGGCCGAACTCGGCGTTGTCCTCGAACAGCGAATTCGACCACGCCGGTCCGCGCCCCATCGCGTTGTGGGTCCACGGGGTCGTCGGCAGGTTGCCGCCGTAGATCGACGAACAGCCCGTCGCATTCGCGATCATCAACCGGTCGCCGAACAACTGCGACAGCAGCTTCAGATACGGCGTCTCACCGCACCCCGCGCATGCGCCGGGGAACTCGAACAGCGGCTCGAGGAACTGGCTGCCGCGCACGTTGCCAAAGTCCACCCGGGAGCGGTTGGCGAACGGCAACGTTTCGAAGAACGCGATGTTCTCGCGGCTCGAATCCACGATCGGCTCGCGGGGACCGAGGTTGATCGCCTTGGTGAGCGGGGCGCCCGGATTGATCACCGGGCACACTTCGACGCACAGCCCGCACCCGGTGCAGTCCTCGGCATACACCTGCAGCGTGTAACGGGTGTCGGGCAGCCCGACCGCGCTCAGCGGCACGGACGGGAAGGTTTCCGGTGCGCCGCCGAGCTGGTCCTGCTCGTAGAACTTGGTGCGGATCACGCTGTGCGGGCACACGAAAGTGCAGTTGCCGCACTGGATGCAGGTGTCGGGGTCCCAGACCGCGACGAGCTCGGAGATGTTGCGCTTTTCGTAGGCCGCGGTGCCGCTGGGATACGTGCCGTCGACCGGCAGCGCGCTGACCGGCAGCGCGTCGCCACGTCCGGCGATCATCTCGGCGGTGACGGTGCGCACGAACTCCGGCGCGGTGACAGGCACGACAGGCCCCGGTTCGTAGGTGGCGGTGACCCGGTCGGGTACCTCGACCCGGCGCAGGCCGTCGAGCGCGCGGTCCACCGCCGCCAGCTCACGGTTCAACACGTCTTCGCCGTGCTTGCCGTAGGCCTTCGTGACCGCCTCGTTGATCCGCACGATCGCCTTGTCCCGGGGCAGCACCTCGGAGATTGCAAAAAAGCACGTCTGCAGCACGACGTTGATCCGCCCGGCGAGTCCGACGTCGCTGGCGATCCGCCCGGCGTCCACGGCGTACACCCGGACGCCCTTGTCGATGATCTGCTGCTGCACGGGGCGGGGCAGCGAGTCCCACACCTTGTCGGGGGGACGCCGCGAGTTCAGCAGCAGCGCCGCACCGGGCGCCGCACAGCCCACCACGTCGGCCGCGGCGAGGAACCGAGAGTGGTGGCAGCCGACGAAGTCGGCCTGCGCCAGCAGATACGGCGCCTTGATGGGCTCGGGGCCGAACCGCAGATGCGAAACCGTCTGTGAGCCGGACTTTTTCGAGTCATAGACGAAATAGCCTTGCGCATAGAGGTTTTCCTCGGCGCCGAGGATCTTGATCGTGTTCTTGTTCGCACCGACGGTGCCGTCCGAACCCACGCCGAAGAACACCGCCCGCACCGTGTCGGGCGATTCGATGTCGAACGCCGGGTCGTAGCCGATGCTGGACCCGGAGACGTCGTCGTCGATACCCACGGTGAACCGCGGCCGGGGCTGTTCGCGGGCCAGCTCGTCGAACACGCCGGCGACCATCGCCGGAGTGAACTCCTTCGACGACAGGCCGTAGCGTCCGCCGCACACCCGCGGCATGGCCGAGCGCTCGCCGCGGCAATAGGCGTCGGTCAGCGCGGCGACGACGTCGAGGAACAGCGGCTCGCCGATCGAGCCCGGTTCCTTGGTGCGGTCCAGCACCGCGACGGTGCGCGCCGTGGACGGCAGCGCGGCCAGCAGCGCCTCGGTGGGAAAAGGCCGGTACAGCCGCAGCTGCACCACCCCGACACGTTCGCCGCGCGCGGTGAGCGCGGCCACGGTCTGGGCGGCGGTCTGCGCGCCGGAGCCCATCAGGACCAGCACGCGCTCGGCCTCGGGGTGGCCGGTGTAGTCGACGATGTGCATCCGGCGGCCGGTGCGCTCGGCGAGGGCCGCCATCATCTCCTCGACCACCGCCGGCACGCGCGCGTAGAACGGGTTCACCGTCTCGCGGGCCTGGAAGTAGATGTCCGGGTTCTGCGCGGTGCCGCGGATGAACGGCCGCTCCGGAGACAGCCCGCGCGCACGGTGCTCTCGAACCAACTCTTCTGGAATCAGCGCCCGCAGGTCCTCATCCGCGAGCATCTCGATCGTGTTGAGCTCGTGGGAGGTGCGGAAGCCGTCGAAGAAGTGCAGGAACGGCACCCGGGTGCGCAGCGTGACCGCCTGCGCCACCAGCGCCAGGTCGTGGGCCTCCTGCACCGAGGCCGACGACAGCAACGCGAACCCGGTCTGCCGCACCGCCATCACGTCCTGGTGGTCGCCGAAGATCGAAAGACCCTGCGCTGCAATGGCTCTCGCGGCCACATGGATCACTGCCGAGGTGAGCTCACCCGCGATCTTGTACATGTTCGGGATCATCAGCAGCAGGCCCTGCGACGACGTGAATGTCGTCGTCAGCGCTCCGGCCTGCAGCGAGCCGTGCAGCGCGCCCGCCGCACCGCCCTCGCTTTGCATCTCCACCACCGTCGGCACGGTGCCCCAGACGTTGGGCCGCTGACGGCTCGACCATTCGTCGGCCAGCTCGGCCATCGGCGAGGACGGCGTGATCGGGTAGATGCAGCACACTTCGTTGAGCCGGTAGGCGACCGATACGGCCGCCTCGTTGCCGTCGATCGTGGTTCGCGTCATCTGGGCTCCGGGATCATCTCGATGGCGTGTACCGGGCACTGGTCAAAGCATGTGCCGCAGCCCGTGCATTTGTCGTAGTTGAATTCGTAACCCTGGTGGCCCATTGGCACCTTGTTGATCGCGTCCTCGGGGCAGGAGCCGAAGCACCCGTCACACTCGAAACAGTTGCCGCACGACAGGCATCGGCCCGCTTCGTACGCCGCGGCCTGTGCCGTTAGGCCACCCACGACTTCCTCGAAGCCGGCAACGGCCTCGTCAGGGGGCAATTCCGGCTGCGCGCGGCGGGCCGCGTCACCGAAGTACCACAGATGCAACTTGTCGAACGTCGCGACCGGATGCTTGGGGGGCCGCTCGTCCGAGGTGTCGCGCAACCACGCATCGATGTGATGGGCCGCCTTCTTGCCGTGACCGACGCCGACGGTGACGGTGCGCTCGCAGGGCACCATGTCCCCGCCGGCGAACACGCCGGGGTAGCCCGTCATCAGCGTCGGCGACACCAGCACGTTGCCGTCGTCGTCGAAATCGACCCCGGGCAGGGTGCGCATGAACGCCGACTCGGTCTCCTGGCCCAACGCCATGATCACCGTGTCGGCGGCCAGCGTCTCGAACCGCCCGGTCGGGCGAGGCTTGCCGTTGTCGTCGAGTTCCATGACCTCGACCTGCATCTCGTGCCGGTCAAAGGCGGTGATCGTGCGCAGCCAGTGGATCTGCACGCCTTCGCGCTCGGCGTCCTGGGCCTCCTCCTC
>DASWBF010000166.1:0-4549 GCA_036390735.1 Mycobacterium sp.
CGACTGGTCAATTCGGCCCTGAGGTCATCGAGCGCGTCCAGCGCGGTGAGGTCGACCTCGACGTTGGCTTCTGCGTTGAGCACGAACCACTCCACCGGCGCCGGGTTCATGTGGACCGCTCGCAGTGCGCGCTTGCGGAAGTCCTCGGCGTTGGCGAAGCACAGCGGCGCGTCGTAGCGATACACCAGCAGCCCTGGGACCGGTTCGGCTTCGGGGTAGTCGTCGATGTCGTGCATGCCGGCCAGGCCAGGCACAAATCCGAGCACGCTGTCGTGAGCGCGTGCGACACGGCGCAGGAGATCGAGTATCGACAGACCCACCGCAACCAGCACCCCGTAGAGGAGACCGAAAACCAAGACCGACGCGGTCGTCAAGCACGCGAGGAAGAACTCGCTGCGACGAAATCGCGCCAGCCGCCGAAATGCCTGCACGTCGACGAGGCGCGTGGCCGCGTAGACGATCAGTGCGCCGAGCGCGGCCTTGGGGAACGACGCCAGCACATCGCGGCCGAACAGCATCACCGCCACCACCATGACCAGCATGATCAGCGAGAACAGCTGCGTACGACCGCCGGCCGCGTCACCGAGTGCGGTGCGACTGCCGCTGGAGCTGACCGGGAAACCCTGTGCCACACCGGCCGCCGCGTTGCACAACCCGAGGGCACGCAGCTCGGCGTTGGCGTCCAAGTCCTCGCCTCTGCGGGCCGCGAACGTGCGCGCGGTCAAGATGTTGTCGGAGAACGCGACGATCGCGATGCCGCACGCGGGGATCACCAGCGATGCGAAATCGTGCATCGAGATGTCGGGCATACCTGGCTTCGGGAACCCACTCGGTATCTGTCCGACCACGGCAATCCCGTTGGAGTCCAACGAGAACAGCCATACGGCCGCGGTCGCCGCGAGGACCGCGATCAGCGGGCCCGGTGTGCGCGGTAACCACCGGTCCATCGCCAGCAGCGCCACCAGTACCGCAGCCGACAGCGCGATCGTCGGCCAATGAGCTTGCGCCACACCGGCCGTGAACGAGCGTATCTGGTCGATGAATTCCTCGCCGCCGACCGGGATGCCGGTGAGCTTTTCCAGCTGGCTGACAACCATCACGATCGCGATGCCCGTCATGTAGCCCACCAGCACCGGGCGCGACAACAGATTGGCCAGAAACCCAAGCCGCGCGATGCCGGCCAGAAAGCAGGCTGCGCCGACGAGGATGGCGACGGCGGCCGCCAGGGCGGTGTAGCGCCCCGCGTCACCCACGACCATCGGGGTCAACACGACCGCCGTCATCAGTGCGGTGGTGGACTCCGGGCCGACGGACAACTGCCGCGACGAGCCGAACACCGCATAGAGGACCAGCGGTCCCAAAGCTGCCCACAGCCCCGCGACCGGCGGCAGACCCGCCAGGCTGCCGTAGGCCATCACCTGCGGGATGAGGTAAGCGGCCACAGTGAGGCCGGCGAGCACGTCGCCGCGCAGCCATGTCCGTTTGTAGTACCGGAACTGAGTCAGCCCCGGGGCGGCGACGGAAAGTTTCATGGTGGCCTCATTGTGCGGCGACCTGCCCCGTCAGGTGCGTGATTCACAATGGCGGCGATTCTGCGCCGAATGGCACGAGAGCAACCGTCGGCAGATCGATGATCGCATGGCTCGTAGCCAGTTCTGGGCAGTCGAAGGGCCGCCGATTGGCCGATGAGTGTCACATAGCCGTGGCCGGATCGGTGTCCACGCCGTCGAGTTCAGAGTCGAATTCCACTACGGTCGCCACTCGTAGCTTCGAGCGGTCGAATAGGAGTTTCTCGTCCTCGAGCACTTCGGGAGGCGGCTGATTCTTGGCGGTGTGCGCCGCGATCGCCTCGGCGGTGGCCCGGTCTTGCAGCCACAGTTCGGTGATGACGTCGAACGGCAATTCCTCGCTGCCGACCGGATCGAGGTAGCGCCGAACGTAGCTCACCAACCCGCGCGAGTACTTCTCGCCGAGCTTCGAGTGGGTGTTCTCGTAATAGTCGCGGAAGGCCTCCATCGACATGCCGGGCCGGCGCTTGAGGAACAGCAGCACCTTGTACACCGGCTTCGTCTCGTTAGCGCCGCACATCAGGAATCACCCACGATCTGACCGGTCATGTATCCCGCCTTCTCGGACGCTCCATATCGTCTGGTCACCCCCTGCCGCGAAGTTCCACGCAGCACTCGCCGGCCGTCGGCGCGAGCACAGCGTCGACCTTCGACGCCTGCAATCCCTCAATCAAGCCTTGCATGAAAGCTAAGTTCAGCTGACATACCAATTCCGGCATCTTCTGCGCGAGCGGATGAAATGGGCAGTTGCGCAGGCGAATACAGCCTACTTCGCAGCCGTCGGGCTCAAATCCGTACTGCGACAAGACTTCCTGCGTGAGGGCCAGTGCCCGCTCCGCGTCGATGCGGCCCGGCCGCACCCGTTCCCGCACGTCCACGCCGGCGGTAAGTCCTCGTTCGTACGCCGCCCGTGAGGCGGCGGCTTTGGCCGACCCGTGCGCGCCTTCGTCGACCACCGCCTGAGCCAAGATCTCCGCAAGCACCTCGTGCCGCCGCGCCGGGATGCTCACCTGGACCACGGCGTCCGCGGGTTCGTACACCTTCCGCGGACGGCCCACCCGCCGCACGCCAGCGGCTCCAGACGGCCGCAGCAAGCCCGCATCGACCAGTTTGTCCAGGTGGAACGCCGCCAGCTTGCGCGAGATGCCAACAGCTTCAGCGGCTTCGTCGCGACTCACCGGCCGCCGAGCCGCCCGCGCAAACGTGTACAGGCGCCGCCGGGGATCCTCGCCCAACGTCGCAACGGCCTGGATAGCACCCGCGTCGATCACCCCGCACCCCTCCTCTTGACGCTTTCGCGAATAAGACTAACATTAATTGTCTAAATCCCTGCGCTGGGAGAGGCGGCCGTGAGCAGTCAACTCGAACACGCGAAGCAACCCGTCAGCCGCGTACTGGCCGGACCGTACGGACACCCGTTCCATCCGATCCTCGTCACCGTGCCGATAGGCGCCTGGTTGTGCAGCCTCGTCTTCGACATCGCCTCACAGATGGTCGACGAGCCGGCGTTTCTCACGCAGGCCTCCGAATGGCTGATCGGCATCGGCGTGCTGGGCGCGGCGGCGGCGGCGGCGGTCGGCTTCCTCGATCTGATCGCGATCCCGTCGGGCACCCGCGCCTTTCGCACCGGGCTTCTGCACATGTCACTGAACCTCGCCGTCACCGTCGCCTACATCGTCAACTTCGTATGGCGACAAGGCGATTACACCTCAGGCGCGGCCGTCGGCATCGGCCCACTGATCCTGTCGGCGGCCAGCTTCGCCACGCTGGGCGCATCGGGGTACCTCGGCGGCATGCTCGCCTACCACTACGGAGTGCGCGTCGCCTCCGAGGTCACCCAAGCCGAAGGATTCCGTTCCTGATCCGTCGCGAAAGCAGGAAGGACACATCATGGGTATCGCAGCACTCGTCGCCTGGATCGCCACCGCAGGAGGCGGCGCCTTCATGCTCGCCAAGTGGGTGGGCGGCGGCGGACACCGCCAGCCCAGCAACACCAAGCTCCCACCCGCAGTGGTACTCGGCCACTTCGCTTTGGCCGCAACCGGTCTGGTGCTGTGGATCGTCTACGTGGCGGCCGACAACCGCACGATCGGCTGGATCGCGATAGTCGCGCTCGTGATCGTCGCCGTCCTTGGCTTCGTCATGCTCGCGCGCTGGGTCCCCACCTACCGTGCACGACAGACAGTGGGCGGCCAGCCGACGGCCGACGCTCCGCCGGAACACTCGTTCCCGGTGGCGGTCGTCGTCGCGCACGGCGCGCTGGCAGTGGTCACCGTCGTCCTTGCGCTGCTTGCAATCCGGTAAGGGCGGCGGCTCGTCGTCAGCATCGGAGGATGCAGGCGTTCCGAAATAGGCTTCTTCCCAAGCTTTTCGGCGCGCTTGTCGCAGCTTCTGGTTGCGGGCGGGTTCGGCGGCCAGGTATTTCGCGCGGTTCTCGGCGCGAGTGGTCTTGCGCCGCGGCATCATCACCCACGGATCGCCCTGGCGGTTGGCGCACTTGGGGCCCGGCGGCGGCAACTCTCCGGTGGGGGCACAACGTCGGGAATATAGGGGCGCTTCCGGGCAGGGCGACGTAGGTCTGTCCCGACGGCAGCGTCCAGATCACCGTGCCGTCGGGCAGCTGCTTTTCCTGCCACCCCCAGAACGTCTTGAGCAGATGATGAAACCTACAAAGGCACTTGAGATTATTGACAAGTCGCTAATATGTCCTCTCGGCAATGCCGCTCCCTTAGGGCTCGCTGATCAATTAGCTGGGTTTCGTGGTGCGGCGGAGGCTTGGTTTGTGCTATGTGGCTTGTGTGACTGATGAGGATGTAGCGCGCAGGTACGAGCTGGTGCGGCCGCACCTGGATGAGAAGGCGCGGCGGCTGGTGCTGGGGGCCGAGGCTGTGGCCCTGGGCCGAGGCGGGACCAAGCGGGTCGCCGAGGCGACCGGGGCGCACCCGGACACGGTGGCCCGTGGCCGGCGGGAAGTCCAGTCG
>DASWBF010000167.1:0-7238 GCA_036390735.1 Mycobacterium sp.
GTCATCCGCGGGGGCGAAATCTCGAGCTCCTCCAAGAGCATTGCGGTGGTGGCACGGGTTCCCGACCCGGCTTCGCGGAGCAGCCACGTCGCACCCGCCGGCTCGAATCCGTGCGCGGCGGTCGGGGGCCCGACCACCACCAGAGTGTTCGGGCTGGTCGCCTGTACCTGCGCCTGCGCCAAGTCCGCCGGAGGACGGCCCGCGACCACCACGTCGGCCTCGTGCCGGGACAGCATCGCCCACACCGAACTTCGAGGTCTTACTTCGAGCTCGCAGGTGACCCCGGGATGCTCCGCCCGAAACGACGCCAGCAGAGCGGGAATCAGCAATTCGCCGGCCGTGGTGACGGCCGCCAGCCGGATCGAGCCCTTCTGCGGGTCAGCCTCGCTTCGGGCCGCTCGGAGCGCTTCGTCATGTAGCCCGAGGATCCGGCGCGCGTACTCGGTATAGCGAAGTCCGGCAGGAGTGAGACGGACTCCGCGGCCGTAGCGGTCCACAAGGGCCACACCGAGTTCCGCGCTGAGCGAGCTGATCGCCGACGAAATCGCGGACTCGGTCACCACGAGTCGCTCCGCGGCGCCGCGCACCGACCCGCTGTCGGCCAGCTCGACGAGTGCTCGCAGCCGCGCGTTCGTGGTCACACCGCCTCCTCCGAGACCGCGTGCTCGAACACCCGGCTGGCCAGTAGATCCGGTGCTTCGATCGTCGTGAGTGCGTGACGGTTCACTTTGGGATCGGCGCCGTGGACCAAGCGGCGGGCCTGCCGTAGGCGTGCGCGTTCCACGGCGTTGCGCACGCTGCGCGCGTTCGCGAACCACGGCTGGTGGATTCGACGATGCAGATATTGCCGCAGCACTACTTGTGCTTCGTCCGACAACCCGTAGCCCAGTTCGCGGCTCATCAGCACCGCGATCTGTTCCAGTTCGTCGATCGTGTAGTCGGGGAACGTGATGTGGTGGGCGATCCGGCTCTGCATGCCGGGGTTCGCCGAGAAGAACCGGTCCATCTTGTCGGCGTAGCCCGCCAGGATCACGACGAGGTCGTCGCGGTGGTTTTCCATTACCTGCAACAGGATTTCGATAGCCTCGGAGCCGTAGTCGCGTTCGTTCTCGACCTTGTACAGGTAGTACGCCTCGTCGATGAACAACACGCCGCCCATGGCGCGCTTGATGACTTCCTTGGTCTTGGGCGCGGTATGCCCGACGTATTCGCCGACGAGATCGTCGCGGGTGACAGTAGTCAGGTGCGGCCGGCGCAAGTACCCCAGCCGATGCAGCAGATCGGCCATCCGCAGTGCCACGGTCGTCTTGCCCGTGCCCGGGTTCCCCGTGAAGCACATGTGCAGTGTCGGTTGCGGCGCCGTGATGCCGTACCGGGCCCGCATCCGATCAACGAGCAGCAGCGCTGCGATCTCGGCGATTCGGGTTTTCACCGGTGTCAGCCCAACGAGCTCACAGTCCAGCTTCGTCATCACTTCGTCGACACCGGCCTTCTTGCGGGCATCGGCGAGATCGACGACCGCGTCCGCGGGAAGTGGCGGTGGCCGTGTCTCGGCGGGCTCGGGCGCGAGCTGTGGGCCGGACTCGGATCGTGGCGTGTATCCGAAGGATTGGCGCGTGGTTTCGCCCGCTGAGTATGACGGCATCTCAGCGATAGCGGCTGCCCGCCGGGTCGCGGGTTGCGTAGGCAAACGTCGTGTAACCGATGCGCCGGTCGGAGCCCTCTTCGCGGTCGAGCCGGAACCCGGGTTCGTTGGCGGGACGCTGCACGATGAACGAGAACGCGGTTGTCTGACGGCCTAACCGGGCGTCGTAGGCGTTGAGCCGCACATAGGAGTCGGGATACGCGGCGCGGCAGGCGTTGACCTCCAGCAGAATCCCCGCGGCGTCTGTGAGATCGAACATCGGCAGTCCCCACATCTCCCAGTAGACGTTGCGGGGGTGCGGGTCGTCGGTGAACTCAACCGACAGCGGCCAGCCGTTGTCGAGCGCGTAGTTGATCTGGGCCGTGATCTCCTCGTCGGTGAAGTCCGGCAGGTACGAGAACGTGCCCTGGGTGATTCTCATGGCGTCCTCCTGTTCTCAACTGACTGTCGGTGTCGCGACCACATCGGGTGTGTCGGTCGATTCGTAGTTGAACGTGATGTCACCCACGTCGCCAGCGCGGTGTCCAGTGCGCGGTTGCGGGATGCTGCCTTCTTCAGGATGTCGGGCCCTTCGCGGTAATAGTCGCGGCCCTCGTTGCGTGCCTTGATCATCGCCTCCAGCGCGAACCGGTTCGCCTCGGCCCCGGCCGCGATTCCCATGGGGTGCCCGATGGTGCCACCGCCGAATTGCAGCACGACATCCTCGCCGAGATAGTGCACCAATTGATGCATTTGGCCGGCGTGGATACCTCCCGACGCGACCGGCATGACCGCAGGCATGGATGCCCACTGCTGGTCGAAGTAGAGACCTTTCGCCGCGTCGGCGGTGACGTTGTCCAGCCGAAGCGTGTCGTAATAGCCTGCGGTGGTGCGCGGGTCGCCTTCCAGCTTGCCCACTACCGTTCCGGCGTGGATGTGGTCCACGCCGGCCAACCTCATCCACTTGGCGAGCACCCTGAAGCTGACGCCATGAGTCTTCTGGCGAGTGAAGGTGGCGTGGCCGGCGCGGTGCAAGTGCAAGATCACGCTGTTGGCGCGGGCCCATTTCGCCATCGACTGAATTGCGGTGTAGCCGATGGTCAGATCGATCATCACGACCACCGATCCGAGTTCTTTGGCGAACTCGGCACGCTCGTACATGTCTTCCATCGTGGCGGCAGTGACGTTGAGGTAATGGCCCTTGATCTCACCGGTAGCCGCCTGCGCCCGGTTGACGGCCTCCATGCAGAAGAGATAGCGGTCGCGCCACCGCATGAAGGGTTGCGAGTTGATGTTCTCGTCATCCTTGGTGAAGTCCAGGCCGCCGCGCAGGGCTTCATAGACGACGCGGCCGTAGTTGCGCGCGGAGAGACCGAGTTTCGGCTTCGTGGTAGCACCCAGCAGGGGCCGCCCGAACTTGTTGAGCATCTCGCGTTCCATCACCACGCCGTGCGCCGGACCCTGGAATGTCTTGACGTAGGCGATCGGAATCCGCATGTCCTCCAATCGCAATGCCTTCAGCGGTTTGAAGCCGAAGACGTTACCGATGATCGAGCTGGTGAGGTTCGCGATGGAGCCCTCCTCGAAAAGGTTGAGGTCATATGCGATCCAGCCGATCCATTGGCCGGGAGCGTTGGGTACCGGCTCGATCCGGAAACACTTGGCCTGGTACTGCTCGTGGGCGGTGAGCCTGTCGGTCCAGACAACGGTCCATGTTGCCGTGCTCGACTCACCCGCGACCGCCGCTGCGGCTTCCTCCGGCGCGACGCCGGGTTGCGGGGTGATGCGGAAAGCGCACAGGACGTCGGTGTCCTTCGGCACATAGTCGGGTTGCCAGTAGCCCATCTCGGCATAGGCGACGACCCCCGCGCTTCAGCGATCTGTCATGACAACATCGTGGCAGCGTAATCTGAACATGTCTATTGAGGATTCGCCATGGAAACTTTAGTATTCACTTCATTGAAGTCCGCGAGACCGTCCGTGCCGAATAACTGACGTGGCGGTCCTACTTGCCTACGGCTCCCCGGCGCTCGGGCACTTTCTGCCTCTCAGCGCACTGCTGTCGGCGTTGACCGCTCGTGGTCACCAGGTGCACCTGCGTACGCTGTCCGGCGGCGTCACCGCCGGCCGAGAATTCGGCTTCGCCGCTGACCGCGTCGATCCGCGGATCGAGGCGATCGAAAGTCGGGACTGGACCGCTCGCAACGCCTTCGACGTGCTCGCGATGACCGTCGACGTGCTGTGTCGGCGAGCGGTGCTCGAAGTCGACGACGTGCGCCGCGCCATCGAGCGCGTGCAGCCGGACGCACTGATCGTCGACGCGAACTGCTGGGGTGCCATCTCGGTGGCCGACGCCGGTGACATTCCGTGGTCGGTGTTCTGCCCGTTCACCCCGTACTTGCGCTCCCGCGGGGTGCCGCCATTCGGGCCGGGGCTGCGTCCGCTGCCAGGAATTCTGGGCCGGGTGCGCGATGCTCAAGTGCGGCCGGTCGTCACGCGGCTGTTCGACCGTCGAATGCTGCCGCGCGTCAACGCGATTCGCACCGAGCTGGGTGCGCAGACCGTCGGATCCGTCGACGAGCTGATGCGTCGGGCGCCGCTGCTGTTAGCGGTCGGCGGGGAGCCGTTCGAGTATCCGCATCCCGACTGGGGCGACAGTGTGCACCTGATCGGCGCGTGCACGCCGCCGCAAGCAGCGGCGGAGGTACCCGACTGGCTGGCGGACATCGACCGGCCGATCGTGTTGGTCAGTACCTCATCGATCAGGCAGGCCGACGCGGTGCTGGGTGTCACGGCGCTCGAGGCGCTTGCCGACGAGCCGGTTCATGTGGTCGCCACGTTCCCGGCCGGGGTTCCTGACGGGCTGCCTGTTCCCGCGAATGCGACTGTGCGCCAATTCGTTCCACATGACGCTGTACTCGAACGCGCGGTGTGCGCCATCACTCATGGCGGAATGGGAACCACGGTCAGAGCACTCGACCGCACTGTGCCCGTCTGCGTCGTGCCGTTCGCCCGCGACCAGGCAGAGGTGGCTCGCCGCGTCGAAGTGGCGCGGTGCGGCACCCGGCTGCCGGCGAAAAGGCTGACCGCACAACGCTTGCGCGCAAAGGTGCGCGACGCGATGACGATGACAGACGGTGCCGCCCGGGTGGCGGCTGGCTTCGCCGCTACGGGCGGGACTGCCCGCGGTGCGAAGCTGATCGAGCAACATCTGCTGGCTGGCCGCGGTATGACGTCCCCGTTGCCGTGACCGCGTACGCGACCCACGACACCAGCACCGCCGAAAAGGCAAGTGCCTGAGCGATTCCGGTGTCGTTTGACGGGTACAGCACACCCGCGACGTAGTGGCCGATGAACCCCGAGCCCGGCAGCGAGCCCATCCCGGCGTGCGCTCGCGCCCAGCCCTCCAGCCATGTCAACGGGCAGGCCAGGTGCCACACCACAACCCCGATTCCCCACAGCACCGCCGGCACATGCAGCCAGATGGTGCGTCGCCATCGCAGCGCGAGGAACCCGCCGCTCGCCACATAGATCAGGAACGCGAAATGCGCACTGACCGCGAGGATCACGACTGCGACGTACACATCATCACTGTCCCACGGCGGCGGGCTCCCGCGCTATGAGGTCACTGCGTCGGCGGCATCAACACCGAGTCGATGAGGTACACGGTCGCATTGGCCGTCTGCACGCCGCCGCAGACCACCGACGCGTTGTTGACCTTGATGCTGTCACCCATGCCGGTCACCGTGACCGACTGGCCCTGCACCGTCTTGTGGGTGCCCGCGATGTTGTTCGGGCTGATCTGCCCGGGCACCACGTGGTAGGTGAGGATGCTGGTCAATCCCGCCGAGTCGGTCTTGAGCGCGTCGATCGTCGCAGGCGGCAGCTTCGCGAACGCATCGTCGGTGGGTGCGAACACCGTGAACTGCCCGCCGTTGAGCGTGTCGACGAGGTTGACGTTGGGGTTGAGTTTCCCGGACAGTGCGGCGGTCAACGTGGTCAGCAGCGGGTTGTTGGACGCGGCCACTGCAACCGGGTCCTGGGCCATTCCCGCCACGGATCCGGGTCCGGTGGGCACCTGCTGCGCGTAGCTGGCGCATGCGGGGCCGACGAGACCGGTCATCGGCTCGGCACTGGCGGTGCCGCTCACCAGCGGCAATGCTGCGGCTGCGGCGATCGCCGCGGCGCCGCCGACCAGGGCCATCCGTTGTGAAGTGTTGCGCATAGTTGTCGAACCTCCTGTGTCGTGCGACCGTCGTCGCGTCGTTGCTTTCACGAGTCATTCGGAACCCGATCCGATTCGGATGGGAGTGACCACGGATCATGTCGTGGTGAGCGACTTGGGCCCCACCGAGTGGGGTGCACGAACTCAAGGCGTCGGGCCTTGGCCAGGCCCGCCGCCCGATGACCCGCGTTACGACCCGCAGCTGCTGCGCGACGGAGACACCCGCAACGTCGTCGACGCCTACCGGTACTGGAGCCGCGAGGCGATCATCGCCGACATAGACAAGCGCCGCCACCCGCTCCATATCGCGATCGAGAACTTCGGTCACGACGCGAACATCGGCGGTGTGGTGCGCACCGCGAACGCGTTCGCCGTCGACACCGTGCACATCGTCGGGCGCCGACGGTGGAACCGGCGTGGCGCGATGGTCACGGACCGCTATCAGCGGCTGCGGCACCACGAGACGACGGCTGAGCTGCTGGCGTTCGCCGAGGAGGCAGGGTTGGCGGTGGTGGCGGTCGACAACGTGCCCGGTGCTGTCCGCCTGGAGGAGACGACGTTGCCGCGCGACTGCCTGCTGGTGTTCGGCCAGGAGGGTCCGGGCATCACCGACGAGGCCCGCGCCGGTGCGGCTCTGACCGTGTCGATCGCCCAGTTCGGGTCGACCCGCAGCATCAACGCGTCCGTCGCCGCCGGCATCGCGATGCACACGTGGATCCGCGAACATTCCGACCTCAGCCGCGCCTGGTGAGGCAGGATTCGTGTCATGGAACAGCAGTGGGCGAATCGCGCCGCCAGCGCTGAGGCCGCTATCACCAAACGCCACCTGTCGCGAGTCTGGTCGATGCCGGGAACGCAACTCGGTGTGGTGGCGTGGCCGTCGACGCGGCAGGATCGGTTGTTTGCGAGCTGGAACTACTGGTGGCAGGCGCACCTGCTGGACTGTCTTGTCGACGCGCAGGTGCGCGACCCGCAGCCGCAGCGGCGCAAGCGCATCGCCGCGCAGATCCGCGGGCACCACCTGCGCAACATCGGCCGGTGGACCAACAGCTACTACGACGACATGGCCTGGATGGCGTTGGCACTCGAGCGGTCGGGCCGGCTCGCCGGGGTCGAGCGGCAGCGTGCCCTGCGCACCTTCACCAAGCAGTTCACCCGCGCGTGGATGCCGGAGTTCGGCGGCGGCATACCGTGGCGGAAGCAGGACCGGTTCTTCAACGCCCCGGCGAACGGCCCGGCCGGAATCTTCTTGGCGCGCAACGGAGAACTGCGCCAGGCCCAGATGATGGCCGACTGGATCGACGAGACGCTGATCGATCCCGAAACCCACTTGGTGTTCGACGGCATCAAGGAGGGCTCACTCGACCGAGCTATGTTCACCTACTGCCA